>NZ_JBFBBA010000002.1:0-117326 GCF_040682455.1 Streptomyces sp. NPDC051183 | reverse complement strand
GTCGCCGGGTTCGCTCGGTGGTGGGCTGGACCATGCTGCGACGATGCTGGCGGGTCCTGCCGTTACGGGTCAGCCGCCCGCGCCTCCGGGTCCGCCGGGGTCGCCGGGTTCGCTCGGTGGCGGGCTGGACCATGCCGCGACGATGCTGGCGGGTCCTGCCGTGACGGGTCAGCCGCCCGCGCCTCCGGGTCCGCCGGGTGCTCCGGGTGCCGGTGTGCCTGCGCCTCCGGGTCCGCCCGGGTCGCCGGGTTCGCTCGGTGGCGGGCTGGACCATGCCGCGACGATGCTGGCCGGTCCGGCCGTGACGGGTCAGCCGCCCGCGCCTCCCGGTCCGCCCGGAGCCCCGGGCGGCGGTGCCCACCACGCGGCGACGATGCTCGCGGGTCCCGGCGTACCCCAGCCCCCCGGCCCGCCCGGCCCGGCGCCGCAGGCGCCCCCGGCGCCCCAGCCCACCGGACTGCCCACGGTGGGCCCCGGCTACCAGGCCGTGCTCCGCTACCGCGCCCCGGACGGCTCCGAGCAGCAGCTCATCCGCCGCTCGGCGCCCGGCACCCCGCACCCCGAGTGGCAGATCCTGCACGAGCTGCGCGCGATGAACGTGCCGCCGCAGCAGGTGCTGGAGCTGCACACGGAGCTGGAGTCCTGTGAGCTGCCGGGCGGCTACTGCGCCCGCATGATCCGGGAGACCTGGCCGCAGGTCCGGATCACGAGCGTGGCCCCGTACGGGAAGGACCACGCGGGCCGCCAGCAGGGCATGCGGCACCTGCTGACCCATCAGGGCGAGCTGCACCAGGTGGCGGACGGCCCGGCGCGCCCCGCGCCGGTGCGCGCGCCGCTCCCGCAGGTCCCGCTCCAGCCCGCGATCCCGCTGGAGGCCATCGCGCAGGAGCTGGCGGCGGCGTTCGGCCAGCAGGGCGTGTTCCGCTTCGAGCCGCGCGCGGTCTCCCGGCAGGGCGTGCCGGAGATCGTGGCGCAGACGCTGATGTGGTCGGGGCTGCCCGTCGATTTCGGGCCGTTCTTCTGGGCGCAGGCGGTGCCCGGTGCCCCGCTGCCGACGCTGGCCGAACTGGCGGCCCAGCGGCAGGTGCAGCCGGCTTCGGACGCGGGTTCGTACCTGGTGGTGGGCAGCGACTTCGGCAAGGCGCTGTGCGTGCAGTACGGCACCGCGCACATCGTGGCGGTGCCGGTGGAGGCCGGTCCGGGCGGGGCGCCCGTGGCGCCGCAGTTCGTCAACTCCAGCCTGCCGCAGTTCGTACGGTGCCTGGCGCTTCTGGGTCACATGTGGCGGCTGCGCCAGCACCTGACGCCGGAGCAGGCGGGCCGCTGGACCGTCGATTTCCAGGCGAACCTGGCGGGGCTGGACAGCGCGGCGCTGGCGTCTCCGGAGAGCTGGTGGTCGGTGCTGCTGGAGCAGATGTGGGACGGACTGCTCTGATCACCGGCTGAACGGAGGATCCGCTCAATGGCCGGGCCGAGACCCTCGAACAGGGTCTCGGCCCGGCCATTCCGGCTTCTGCGTGCAAATGACGCATCCTTGACAGGAATCCCCGCGAGAGAGGCGCTTCCAGGATGAGTGCACCCATGTCACCTCAGGGCCCGGGTTTCGCGACGGTGCGCGTCCGCGGCTACCGAGCGGAAGAGGTGGACCGGTATCTCGCCCGGCTCTCCGGCAGCCGGGACGAGGCGTGGGAGCGGGTGGCGCGGCTGACCGTACTGGCGAAGCAGATGGAGGCCGAGGCGGAGCGGCTGCGGGAGGCGGTGTCCGCGCTGGCCCCGCAGACGTACGACGAGCTCGGCGAGCGCGCCCGGCGGATCCTGCTGCTGGTGGAGGAAGAGGCGGACGCCGTACGGGCGGACGCGCGGGCGGACGCCGGGACGACGCTCGGCGCGGCCGAGGCGCACGCCGACCGGGTGGCCGAACTGGCCCGGCAGGACGCGGAGGCGGTGCGCGAGCAGACCGAGGTCCGGGCCCGGCAGGGGCTGTTGCGGGCGCAGCGGGAGGCGGACGAGGCGCGCGCGGAGGCCCGCGAGGACGCGAAGGCCTGGCGGGCGGAGGCGCAGGCGGGGCTGGCGGAGACGGGCCGCCGGTCGGACGCGCTGATGGCTGAGCGCGAGCAGGAGCACGTGGAGCGGTGGGACGCGGCGGAGCGGGAGCTGGCGGCACGCGACGGGGAGCTGGAGGCGCGCCACGCGGAGCTGGAGCGGTACGCGGAGTCCCGGCTGGCGGAGGCCCGGCGGGGCTTCGCGGAGGCCGAGGAATCGGCGCGGCACGGCCAGGAGGACGCGGAGGCGCGGGCCGCCGAGCTGATCGCGGCGGCCCGGGTCCAGGAGGAGCGGGTGGCCCGCGAGACGGAACGGGTGCTGCGGGAGCACGCGGAGTCCCAGGAGGAGATGCGGGCCCACATGAACCACGTCCGCTCCAGCCTGTCGGCCCTGACGGGCCGCGCGGGTTCGGCTGCGCCGGGCTCGGCGGACTGAGGCGGGTCCCGTGCGGGGGCCCGGCGGGGCCGGTGCCGCTGCGGGCGCGTCGGCGGGGTCGGTCGGGGTCAGCCGCGCCGGTTCCGTGCCGGGTCGGGGGCGTCGGCGGTGCGGCTGCGCCGGGCGGGGCACCGGACCTTCAGTGCAGGAGCCGGCGGACGAAGGCGGTGACGCCGAGGCACCAGGCGGCGAAGAGCGCTATTGCCAGCAGGGACGTCAGCGGGTCGGAGTGCTCCGACCGCGGCTTGCCGGGGCCGACCCCGCGGGGGATCGCGGACCAGTCGACCGGGCGGCCCGTGTGGTCCGTGGCGGCCGCGCGCACGGACGCCAGTTGCCCGGCCGCGAAGGCGGTGGCTGCGCGGGACTCCTGGGTGCGCCAGGCCAGGGCCCGCATCCGGGGCAGGGGCGAGGAGAACAGCGCCTCGAAGGCGGCGGTCTCCGCGGGGTCCCGGTCCGCTTCGAGGTACATCCACCGCCCGGCTTGCGCGGGCTCCCCGGTCAGCCGGTAGGCCTGCGCCAGCCGGCGCCACAGGGACAGGTCCTCGGGGTAGGAGGACACCAGTCCGCGCAGGCGCTGGCGTGCCTGGAGGACCCGGCCGGCGGCGAGGTCCGCGTCGACGCGGGCGAGGGTTTCCGGGAGGGGGCATGGAGGGATGGTCGCTGACGGGCGGGTCCTCAGGCGAGCTTCGTGAGGAAGTTCTCGATCAGGGGGGCGATCTGGGGGAGGTGGGTCTCCAGGGCGAAGTGGCCGGCGCCCTCGAAGACGTGGACCTCGGCGTCGGGGGCGTCGCGCAGGTACGCCTTGGCGCCCGCCGGGGTGAAGAAGGGGTCGCCCGCGCCCCAGACGACCAGGACCGGCACCTGTGCGGCGCGGAGCCAGGCCTGCCAGGCCGGGTAGCGCAGGAGGTTCGAGGCGTAGTCGAAGGCCAGGTCGGCCTGGGCGTCGGCGCGTCCGGGCAGGCCGAGGTAGTGCACGTCGAGCGTCCAGCCGTCGGGGGAGACGAGGGTGGGGTCGGCGACGCCGGTCTCGTACTGGAAGCGGGTGCCCTCCTCGGTGAAGAGGCCGCGGACCTGCTCCTCGTTGCCGGGCACCTCGCGCCGCAGGGCGGTGAACTCGCGGGCGACGTCGGACAGTCCCTCCTCGTACGCGTTGCCGTTCTGCACGATCAGGCCCGTCACCCGCCCGGGCCGCCGCTCGGCGAGGCGCAGGCCGACGGGGGCGCCGAAGTCGAAGACGTACAGCGCGAAGCGGTCCAGGCCGAGGGCGTCCGTGAACCCCTCCACGATGTCCGCGAGCCGGTCGAAGGTGTACGTGAACCCCTCGGGGGCGCGGGTCCGGCCGAAGCCGGGGTAGTCGGGGGCGATCAGTCGGTACGGGGTGCCGCCGAGGGTGTCCATCAGGCGGGCGAACTGGTGCGAGGACGTCGGGAAGCCGTGCAGGAGGAGCAGGACCGGGGCGTCGGCCGGGCCGCTCTCGCGGTAGGCGACGCTGACGCCGGCCACGTCGACGGTGCGGTGGCGGACGGCGGTGGGGGTGAGGGTGCGCGGAGCGGTCATCACATGCCTCCAGTGGCTTCGTTGGCATTAGTCTTGCGGTGGATCGCTAACGGGTCAAGTGGTGGATGTAGCATTAGTGTCGTGACTGTGATCGAATTTCCGCTCACCGGTGAGCACCTGGCCCTGGACCTGCTGAACACCCGTCCCGCGGGCTGGGACCTCATCTCCGACCCGGCGGGGCTCGGCGCGTGGGTCGCCGTGCAGGCGGGGCGGGTGACCCCGGTCGCGGAGGTGGGCGGGGCGGAGGTGGCCGCCGTGCATGCCGTACGGGATGCCGCGGGGCCGGCGCTCGAAGCCGCACGGAGCGGCGAGCGGCCGCCGGCGGGTGCGCTGCGGGTGCTGAACGACGCGCTCCGCGCGGGGCCGTCGCACCGCGAGCTGACCTGGACCGCCGATGGCCGCCTGTCGGTCGCGGCGCGGCGGGAGTGCGCCCCCGCGCGGCGGCTCGCGGCGGAGCTCGCCGAGGCGGTGGCGGAGCTGCTGACGGACCCCCGGGTGGGGGAGGTCCGCCGGTGCGAGGGGGTGGAGTGCGTGATGCTCTTCCTCCCGGCGAACCCCAGGCGCCGGTGGTGTGTGGCGTCCCTCTGCGGCAACCGGGCCCGCGTGGCCCGCTACTACGCCCGCCACAAGCCGGACCCGGCCTGACCCGGTGACTCGCCCGGCCCGGCCCGGCCCAGCTCGCCCGCTCGCCGCCCGGCCCGCTCGCCCTGCGCGGCCCGGCCCGCCCGGTCGGTGTTGCTGCCGGGGCGGCGGTCAGGTCTGGGTCGTCGGCTGCTGGGCGGGGACGGGGGTGGGTGTGTGGTCCGGGAGGGGGTAGGGGTCGCTGCGGAGGCCGCGGGTGGTGACCGATACCGCGAGCGGTGGGGCGGCGGCGCCGAGCGGGGCCGTCAGTGTGCCCGTGGCCGCGTGGAACGCCGTCGGCAGGGGCGTGCCGTCGGCCTCGACGCGCGCCGCCTCGCCGAAGCCGCCGCCCTCGACGGTCAGGGCCCCGCCCACCAGCGTGACCCGCGTGATCACCGGGTTCGCCCGGGTGGCCATTTTGTTCACCAGGTACGCCCCCGCCGGAGCACCCGTCAGCGCCCAGATCTCGGCGGGCAGCCTCGGCAGCCCGCCTCCCACGTCGGCCAGGAAGAACGCGACCACGTACAGCATCGTGACCGCGCTCAGGGCCACGTACTGGAGGTCCACCAGGTCGGTCCGTCCGCCGTCGTTGGCGATCAGCTCCCGCAGCGGCCGCCGTCCCGACCGCGTCGGTTTCGGGGCCGGCTTGGCCATGGAGCCGTGCTCCAGCCGCAGGCCCACGACCGCCTTCGCGCCGATCAGGGCCACGTACGGGCCTCCGAGCAGCGGCAGGTAGACGCTCGTCAGGGAAGACAGCGGGCTGTGGCCCCCGTCCTCCCCGCCCCGGAACCAGTCGACGCCGCCGCCCGCGGTGAGCCCGTAGCCCAGGATCGCGAGCAGCAGCCAGACCAGGATCAGCGTCCACGCCAGGGCCAGGGCGGTCGAGGTGGAGAGCCGGCCGTCGCGGCCGGTGATGAAGGCGGGGTGGCGGCGCAGCCGCCATCCGAGCGGGCCGGCCAGGGCGGCCAGTAACGCCAGTGCGCAGAGTGCTGAAGCCATGTCGTCCCCCCGGAGAATGTGCCTCCGCAGAGACTTACCCACTCGGTACGGGCATGACAACTCCCCACGTCCCGCTCAGTCTTCCGGCAGCACCGGGAACCTCCGTGGCGCCAGCAACAGCAGCACCAGCACGGCCGCCACCGCGGCCACCGTCGCGCAGACGAAGACATGGTCCACGGCGGCGTCCACCGCCCGCCGCAGGTACTCGGCGGCCCCCGGCGCGAGCTGCGCCGGCCGGTCCAGCGCTCCGGCCACGTCGTTCACGTGCCGCGGCAGCCCCGCCGCCGGGGCGTCCGCCAGCCGCCCGGCCAGCGTCGCGTTGGCGACGGCCCCCATCAGTGCGGCCCCGACGCTCATGCCGACCTGGCGGCAGAACAGCACCGAGGCGGTCGTGGTCCCCCGCTCCTGCCACACGACCGTGGACTGGACCGCCATGATCAGCGGGAGCTGGAAGAGGCCGAGGGCCGCGCCCAGCAGCAGCATGATCAGGGCGGGCTGCCACGGCGCGGCCGGGTACGGGAGCAGGGTGAAGGCGCACAGGATCACGGCGGCGATCCCGACCCCGATGACCGCGCTGTCGCGGAAGCCGACGCGCCGGTAGACGTGCTGGACGTACATCGCGCTGATCGGCCAGGTCAGCGTCATCGCGGAGGTGATCAGGCCGGCCTCGACGGCGCTCAGGCGCAGCACGGTCTGGGCGTACATCGGCATGAACACCATCGGGGCGACCATCAGCAGGCCGAGCGCACCCATGGCGAGGTTGACGGCGGCGATGGGGCGCCGGCGCCACACCCAGCCCGGCAGGATCGGTTCCGCGGCCCGGCGCTCCACCCGGACGACCAGCAGGCCCAGCGCCGCCGTCGCGCCCAGCAGCGTCACCGAGGGCGCGGACAGCCAGGGCCAGGCGACCCCGCCCTGGACGAGGGCGAAGAGCAGCAGCCCGCCGCAGGCGAAGATGCCGAGGGCTCCGGCCCAGTCGATCCGGCCCCGGCGCCCCGGGGCCCGTACCGGCTCGACCAGATGGCGGCCGATGATCCACAGGGCGGCCAGGGCCAGCGGCAGGTTGATGAGGAAGATCCAGCGCCAGTCCGCGTACGAGGCGATCAGCCCGCCGAGCGCTGGCCCGGCCAGCGCCGAGCCGGCCCAGACCACGGACATCCGCGCCTGGATCCGGGGCCGTTCCCTCAGCGGGTACAGATCGGCGGCCAGCGTCTGGACCGTGCCCTGCAGTGCGCCGCCGCCCAGGCCCTGGAGGATCCGGAAGGCGACCAGGGCCGCCATGTTCCAGGCGGCCGCGCACAGCAGCGAGCCGAGCAGGAACACGCTGATGCCGAGGAGCAGTACGGGCTTGCGGCCCAGGGTGTCGGACAGCTTCCCGTAGACGGGCAGGGTGACGGTGCTCGCCAGCATGTAGCCGGAGAAGATCCAGGAGAAGACGGAGAAGCCGCCGACGTCGCCGACGATCTGCGGGACCGCGGTGGAGACGATGGCTCCGTCGAGGGCGACGAGGCCCATGGTCAGCATCAGCGCGGCGACGACGGCCCGCCGCGGCCGGCCCGGTGGCCGGACCTCGCCACTGCCGGACTCCGGGCCGTCGTCGCCGCTGTCCGTGCGGCCTGCGTCACGGGTGTTTCCGGTGGTGCCGGAATCGGCGCAAACGCGCCTGTCGGACGGCCCGCGGTGCCCACCCGGCTCGCCCGGTATGCCGTCCTGTTCGCCGACGTCCCCTGAGCTCATGTCCACCCCTCCGATGCCGCGCCCACCTTCTCATTCGGTCGGACATCCCCGAGGAAGTGTCCACCGGAGGGTGGAGAACCCCTAGGGGTTCGTCCTCACAAAGGGCCAGGGGTCTTTCGTCCCGCCGTAGGAGGTACAAGGTCCCGCCCTGTCCTTAACTGGTTCCTACGGACAGGGGCAGGGACCGGGGGTGGGGATAACCCCCGGCCGGATACGGCGACGGGCACCAGCGCGCCGGAGGCCACTGGCCGGAAGACTTCCACAGGTCGGAACCAACGAGGGGAAACACCGTGACAACGGCTATGACCGAAACCAGGCACGGGGGTACTGGAGGGCATGAAGCCGTCGCGGCGCGGGCGCGCCAGGTCGTCAAGGCCTACGGCTCCGGGGAGACGCGCGTCGTCGCCCTCGACTCGGTCGACGTGGACATCAGGCGGGGCCAGTTCACCGCGATCATGGGTCCTTCGGGTTCCGGCAAGTCCACGCTGATGCACTGCCTCGCCGGTCTGGACACGGTGACCAGCGGTCAGATCCACCTGGACGACGTCGAGATCACCGGCCTCAAGGACAAGAAGCTCACGCAGCTGCGCCGCGACCGGATCGGCTTCATCTTCCAGGCGTTCAACCTGCTGCCGACGCTCAACGCCCTGGAGAACATCACGCTCCCCATGGACATAGCCGGCCGCAAGCCCGACGCGGAGTGGCTGAACCGGGTCGTGGAGACGGTGGGCCTCGCGGGCCGCCTCAAGCACCGCCCGACCGAGCTCTCCGGCGGTCAGCAGCAGCGCGTGGCCGTGGCCCGCGCCCTCGCGGCCCGCCCCCAGATCATCTTCGGCGACGAGCCGACCGGAAACCTCGACTCCCGGGCCGGCGCCGAGGTCCTCGGCTTCCTGCGCCGCTCGGTGGACGAGCTCGGCCAGACCATCGTCATGGTCACCCACGACCCGGTCGCAGCGTCCTACGCGGACCGCGTCATCTTCCTCGCCGACGGCCGGATCGTGGACGAGATGTACGGGCCCAGTGCGGACCAGGTCCTGGACCGGATGAAGGACTTCGACGCGCGCGGGCGGACGTCATGAGCACCGTCCTGAAGACCTCGCGGCGCAACTTCGTCGCGCACAAGGGCAGGATGGCGCTGTCCGCCATCGCGGTCCTGCTCTCCGTCGCCTTCGTCTGCGGCACGCTGGTGTTCACCGACACGATGAACACCACCTTCGAGAAGCTCTTCGCGACCACCGGCGCGGACGTCACCGTCTCCGCCAAGGCGACGCCCGGGGCCGACGACGACGTGGAGAACCCGCGCAACGGCCGCCCGGCGACCATCCCCGGCGACGCGGTCCAGAAGGTGTCCGCGGCGCAGGGCGTCCAGAGCGCCCAGGGCAGCGTCATCTCGTTGTCCGTCACGATCGTCAACGCCGAGAACAAGAACGTCGGCCCCACCTCCGGCGCCCCGACGATCGCCGCGAGCTGGAACGACAACGAGCTCAAGTCGATGGCGGTCACCTCCGGCCACGAGCCGCGCGGACCCACCGAGGTCCTCGTCGACGCCGACACGGCGAAGAAGCACAAGCTGAAGATCGGCGACGAGCTGCGCACCATCGCCGTCACCGGCGACTTCCGCGCGAAGATCTCCGGCATCGCCACCTTCAAGGTGACCAACCCGGGCGCCACCGTCGTCTACTTCGACACGGACACCGCGCAGCGCGAACTGCTGGGCGGACCCGGCCTGTTCACCAACATCAACGTCACCGCCAAGGACGGCGTCAGTGACGATCAGCTCAAGCAGAGCATCGCCACCGCCGTCGGCGCCGACACGTACAAGCTCCAGACCGCCAAGGAATCCGCGGACCAGGGCCGCAAGGACGTCGGCGCGTTCCTCGACGTCATGAAGTACGTGATGCTCGGCTTCGCCTTCATCGCGTTCCTCGTCGGCATCTTCCTGATCTTCAACACCTTCTCGATGCTGGTCGCCCAGCGGACCCGCGAAATCGGTCTGATGCGCGCCATCGGCGCCGACAGCGGCCAGGTCCTGCGGTCCGTCGTCGTCGAGGCCTTCCTCCTCGGCCTCGTCGGCTCGATCCTCGGCGTCGGCGCGGGTGTGGGGCTGGCCGTCGGACTCATGAAGATCATGGGCTCGATGGGCATGCACCTGTCCACCGACGACCTGACGGTCGCCTGGACCACCCCGGTCATCGGCATCTTCCTCGGCATCGTCGTCACCATCGTCTCCGCCTTCATCCCGGCCCGCCGGGCCGGCAAGGTCTCCCCGATGGCGGCCCTGCGCGAGTCGGGTTCGCCCGGCGACAAGAAGGCGGGCCGGATCCGCGCCGCCCTCGGCCTGGTCCTCACCGGCCTCGGCGCCGCGGCCCTGTACCTCTCCGCGGCCGCCGAGAAGGCCGCCCCCGGATCCCTGTGGCTGGGCCTGGGCGTGGTGCTCACGCTCATCGGCTTCATCGTGATCGGCCCGCTCCTCGCGGGGGTCGTGGTCCGGGTGCTCTCCGGCGCGGTCCTGCGGCCCTTCGGGTCCGTCGGCCGGCTCGCCGAGCGCAACGCGCTGCGCAACCCGCGCCGTACCGGTGCCACCGCCGCCGCGCTGATGATCGGCCTGGCGCTGGTCGCCTGCCTGTCGGTGGTCGGCTCCTCGATGGTGGCCTCCGCCACCGACGAGCTCGACAAGTCGGTCGGCGCCGACTACATCGTCCAGTCCCAGACCGGGCAGCCGGTCATGCCGCAGGCCGAGCAGAAGCTGCGGGCCACCGAGGACCTGGACCACGTCACCGCGTACCGGGAGATCAAGGCCAAGATCACCGCCCCCGACGGGACCACCGAAGAGGACGGGCTCGGCGCCCAGGACCCCACGTATGCCAAGGACATCCGCCGCAAGATGACCGCCGGCGAGCACGCGGCGGCGTACGGGGCGAACTCGATGTCGGTCGGCTCGCTCTACGCCACCAAGCACAACATCAAGCTCGGTGACGAGATGACGGTCGCCTTCGCCGGCGGCAACACCGTCAAGCTCAAGGTCGCGGCGATCACCAGTGACGAGGGCAACCTCGACAAGGGCATGAAGTACACGAGCACCGCCGTCGCCGAGGCGAACGTGCCGGCCGACAAGCTGCCGCGGCCGTTCATGCTGCTGGCCACCGCCAAGGACGGCCAGGAGGACTCCGCGTACACCGCGGTCAAGGCGGCGCTGGCCGAGTACCCGCAGTACAAGGTGCTCAACCAGACCGACTACAAGCAGGCGCTGAAGGACCAGGTCGGCCAGCTGCTGAACATGGTCTACGGGCTCCTCGGCCTCGCGATCATCGTCGCGGTCCTGGGTGTCGTGAACACCCTCGCCCTCTCGGTGGTCGAGCGGACCCGCGAGATCGGCCTGATGCGCGCCATCGGCCTCTCGCGCCGCCAGCTGCGCCGCATGATCCGCCTGGAGTCGGTGGTCATCGCGCTCTTCGGCGCCCTGCTCGGCCTCGGCCTGGGCATGGGCTGGGGAGCCACCGCCCAGCAGCTCCTCGCCCTCCAGGGCCTGAAGGTGCTGGAGATCCCGTGGCCGACGATCATCGGCGTCTTCGCCGGGTCGGCCCTGGTGGGCCTGTTCGCCGCGCTGGTCCCGGCCTTCCGGGCGGGGCGGATGAACGTACTGAACGCGATCGCCAGCGACTAGCCCGGCGGTCGTCACGGGGGAAGCACTGGCCCCGGCCGAGCCCGCAAGGGCCGGCCGGGGCCGGTGTCGTTTCAGACCGCCAGTACGGGAACGTCGTAGAGCGGGATGGACTTGTCGCGCGTGACGAGGGTCAGCCCTTCGCTCTGCGCCTGGGCGATCAGTATCCGGTCGAAGGGGTCCCGGTGGTGGAGGGGGAGCTGTCCGGCCCGGATGCCGTGCAGCGCGGTGACGGGCAGCGGCCGGAGCTGGCAGTCCCTCGCGCGTTCCGGCAGGTCCTCCGGGCCGTCCAGCTTGCCTAGCGCCTGCTTCACGGCGAGTTCCCAGGGCGTGACGGCGCTGACGTATGCGAGCCGCTCCGTGTCGAGCAGGTCTTTGACCTCGTCGGACAGCTGAGGCGAGTCGGTGAGCCACCACACGACGACGTGGGTGTCGGCCAGGAGCTTCACCCGTTCGCCTCCGGGTGGGGCAGCAGGCCGAAGGCTTCCGCGAAACCGGGGTCGTCGGACATGTCGTCGAAGTCCTCGCGGAAGATCACGGGCTCCCGGAGGGAGCCGCGGGAGGTCCGCAGGACCTTGCCGGAAAGCGGGATCACTTTCGCGACCGGCTCGCCGGCCTTGCTGATGATCACCTCCTCGCCGGTGGCGACCGCCTCCAGGATCTTGGAGAAGTTGGTCTTCGCCTCGTGGACGTTGTACTGCCGGGCCGCTTCCATCGCGCACTCCAGGGCATGGGGTGGACTAACCGCCGGACCAAGCGTAATCAGATCGGCCCAGTGCACGCCAGCTCCGTCACTCCCGCGGGTGACCCGAATCCCGCGCGCGGGGGGCAGGGCGGCGTCGTAGGGTGGGAACCCCCGGCCCGTGCGACGTGTCGGGTCCTTCGCGTTGCCCCCTCACCGGACGGAATGCCGCCTTCATGAGCCTGCACGGACTGCTCGACGCCGTCACCCGGGACCCCGCCCTCGCCGAGGCGGTCACCGCGGCCGGGGACGGCAACCGCATGTACGTGGACCTCGTCGGCCCGGCCGCCGCGCGGCCCTTCGCCATCGCCGCGCTGGCCGCGCGGACCGGGCGGACCGTGCTCGCGGTCACCGCCACCGGGCGGGAGGCCGAGGACCTGGCCGCCGCGCTGCGCTCGATGATGCCGCCAGGCCGTCAGGACGAGGTGGTGGACTACCCGTCCTGGGAGACGCTGCCGCACGAGCGGCTCAGCCCGCGCAGCGACACCGTCGGCCGGCGGATCGCCGTACTGCGCCGGCTCGCGCACCCGAGCAAGGACGACGCGGCCGCGGGACCCGTCAGCGTGGTCGTCGCCCCCATCCGCTCCGTGCTCCAGCCGCAGGTCAAGGGGCTCGGGGACCTCGTACCCGTGAGCCTGCGCCAGGGGCAGGGCGCCGACCTCGGGGAGATCGTCGAGGCGCTCGCCGCAGCCGCGTACGCGCGCGTCGAACTCGTCGAGAAGCGCGGTGAGTTCGCCGTCCGCGGCGGCATCCTCGACGTGTTCCCGCCCACCGAGGAACACCCGCTGCGCGTCGAGTTCTGGGGCGACGACGTCGAGGAGATCCGCTACTTCAAGGTCGCCGACCAGCGGTCCCTGGAGATCGCCGAGCACGGCCTGTGGGCGCCGCCCTGCCGCGAGCTGCTGCTGACCGACGAGGTACGGGAGCGGGCCGCGGCCCTCGCCGAGGCCCACCCCGAGCTCGGCGAGCTGCTGAACAAGATCGCCGAGGGGATCGCCGTCGAGGGCATGGAGTCTCTCGCGCCGGTCCTGGTCGACGACATGGAAATGCTGATCGACGTCCTGCCCGCCGGCGCCATGGCCGTGGTCTGCGACCCGGAGCGGGTGCGCACCCGGGCCGCCGACCTCGTGGCGACCTCGCAGGAGTTCCTCATGGCCTCCTGGGCCGCCACCGCCGGCGGCGGCGAGGCCCCCATCGACGTCGGCGCCGCCTCCCTGCGGGGCATCGCCGACGTCCGCGACCACGCCCGCGAGCTCGGGATGATGTGGTGGTCGGTCTCCCCCTTCGCGGCCGACGCGGAATCCGGCGGCGACACCCTCACGCTCGGCATGCACGCCCCCGAGGCCTACCGCGGCGACACCGCCCGCGCGCTCGCCGACACCAAGGGCTGGATCGCCGACGGCTGGCACACCGTCTACCTCACCGAGGGCCACGGACCCGCCGCCCGCACCGTCGAGGTCCTCGGCGGCGAGGGCATCCCGGCCCGCCTGGAGGCCGACCTGGGGACCCTGGAGCCCAGCCTCGTCCACGTGTCCTGCGGCTCCCTCGACAACGGCTTCGTCGACCCGGCCCTCAAGCTCGCCGTCCTCACCGAGACCGACCTGACCGGGCAGCGCACCGCGACGAAGGACCTCGGCCGGATGCCGACCCGGCGCCGCAAGACCATCGACCCCCTCACCCTGGAGGTCGGCGACTACATCGTCCACGAGCAGCACGGCGTCGGCCGCTACATCGAGATGGTGCAGCGCACCGTCCAGGGCGCCACCCGCGAGTACCTGCTCGTCGAGTACGCGCCCGCCAAGCGCGGCCAGCCCGGCGACCGGCTGTACATCCCCACCGACCAGCTGGAGCAGGTCACCAAGTACGTCGGCGGCGAGGCCCCGACCCTGCACCGGCTCGGCGGCGCCGACTGGACCAAGACCAAGGCGCGGGCGAAGAAGGCGGTCAAGGAGATCGCCGCCGACCTGATCAAGCTGTACAGCGCGCGCATGGCCGCCCCCGGACACACCTTCGGCCCCGACACCCCCTGGCAGCGCGAGCTGGAGGACGCCTTCCCGTACGCGGAGACGCCCGACCAGCTCACCACCATCGCCGAGGTCAAGGAGGACATGGAGAAGTCGGTCCCCATGGACCGCCTGATCTGCGGCGACGTCGGCTACGGCAAGACCGAGATCGCCGTGCGCGCGGCCTTCAAGGCGGTCCAGGACGGCAAGCAGGTCGCCGTCCTGGTGCCGACCACCCTGCTCGTTCAGCAGCACTTCGGGACCTTCTCCGAGCGGTACGCGCAGTTCCCGGTCGTCACGAGGGCGCTGTCCCGCTTCCAGAGCGACTCGGAGTCCAAGGCCACCCTGGAGGGCCTGCGCGAGGGCTCCGTCGACATCGTCATCGGCACCCACCGGCTCTTCTCGCAGGAGACGAAGTTCAAGGACCTGGGCCTGGTCATCGTCGACGAGGAGCAGCGGTTCGGCGTCGAGCACAAGGAGCAGCTGAAGAAGCTGCGCGCCAACGTCGACGTGCTGACGATGTCCGCGACGCCGATCCCGCGCACCCTGGAGATGGCGGTGACCGGCATCCGCGAGATGTCGACGATCACCACCCCGCCCGAGGAGCGCCATCCGGTCCTCACCTTCGTCGGCCCGTACGAGGAGAAGCAGATCGGCGCGGCCGTCCGCCGCGAACTGCTGCGCGAGGGCCAGTGCTTCTACATCCACAACCGCGTCGAGTCCATCGACCGGGCGGCAGCCAAGCTGCGCGAGATCGTGCCCGAGGCGCGGATCGCGACCGCGCACGGCCAGATGTCGGAGCAGGCCCTGGAGCAGGTCGTCGTGGACTTCTGGGAGAAGAAGTTCGACGTCCTCGTCTCGACGACGATCGTCGAGTCCGGCATCGACATCTCCAACGCCAACACCCTCATCGTGGAGCGCGGCGACAACTTCGGCCTCTCCCAGCTGCACCAGCTGCGCGGCCGCGTGGGCCGCGGCCGCGAGCGCGGGTACGCGTACTTCCTCTACCCGCCGGAGAAGCCGCTGACCGAGACCGCGCACGAGCGGCTCGCGACGATCGCCCAGCACACCGAGATGGGCGCCGGCATGTACGTGGCGATGAAGGACCTGGAGATCCGCGGCGCGGGCAACCTGCTCGGCGGCGAGCAGTCCGGGCACATCGCGGGCGTCGGCTTCGACCTGTACATCCGCATGGTCGGCGAGGCGGTGGCGGACTACCGGGCGGCCGTGGAGGGCGGGGCGGAGGAGGAGCCGCCGCTGGAGGTCAAGATCGAGCTGCCGGTCGACGCGCACGTCCCGCACGACTACGCGCCGGGCGAGCGGCTGCGCCTGCAGGCGTACCGCTCGATCGCCTCGGCCAACTCCGAGGCCGACGTCAAGGCGGTGCGCGAGGAGCTCACCGACCGCTACGGCAAGCTGCCGGAGCCGGTGGAGAACCTGCTGCTGGTGGCCGGACTGCGGATGCTCGCCCGCGCCTGCGGGGTCGGCGACATCACCCTTCAGGGGACCAACATCCGCTTCGGGCCGGTGGAGTTGCGTGAATCGCAGGAGCTGCGGCTCAAGCGGCTCTACCCGGGGTCGGTGCTCAAGCCCGCCACCTCGCAGGTGCTGATCCCGCGCCCGAAGACCGCCCGGGTCGGCGGGAAGCCGCTGGTCGGCCGGGAACTGCTGGCCTGGACCGGGGAGTTCCTCGCCACCATCCTCGGGTCGTAGCGCCACGCCGGCACGGCGGCGGCGCAGCCGCACGGCGACGGCCGCGGCGGGGGGACCTTTCCGGTCTCCCGGCCGCGGCCGTTCGCGTTCCCGTGCGGCACCCGGCTACTTCTTGGGGTCGTCGTCGATGCCCAGTCGCTGTTCCATCTGCTGCTGGGCCTGGTCGACCTTGCCGGAGTACTTGCCGCCGGTCTTCTCGTTGACCTCTTCTTCGAGGTTGTCGGAGATGTCCTTGGCCTTGTCCTTCGCCTGGTCCTTGAACCTGTCGAAGATCCCCATCTCACGGGCTCCTTCCGGTATCCCGTTTGTGACGGTACGCCCGTTCGGGGTGATCCGCTCGCCGAGCGGGGCGGGTCAGACGGCCTCGCCCTTCTTCAGCTTCGCCAGGTCGAGCACGTCCCCGGTGGGGGAGGCGGTGTCGACGGGGACGTTGTACGCGGAGAGGTGAAGCTCTCCCTGCTCCTCCCCGGCGACGGTGGCCTTCAGGATGTACGGGGTGCCCTCGGTGGCCACCCAGTCGGTCTCCATGCCCGCCTTGACCGGTCCGGTGACCGCCACGACCTGCTTGCCGTCGACGGTGGTCGTCTCGCCCTTGCGGGCCAGCGGGCTGGCCTTGTCGAAGTCCGCGGTCAGCTCCTTCATGTCGCACATGTGGGCCATGTCCTTGGTCTCCTCGTCGGAGGAGGACGTCTTCACCCAGCGGTCGGCGAGCAGCGTGACCATGGCGTCCACCTGCTTCTTGGGGGTCTTCGTCCCCGCGACCGAGTTGCGCCAGAAGTCGGCGTCGGCCTTGAGGTGCAGGAGGTCGGCGGACCTGATGACGGCGACCGTGCCCATGCCCTCCTGGCGGATGGTGCCGTTGCAGTTGCCCTTCTTGTCCATGGACATGTCCAGGTGCACGGTCTTCCCGTCGACCGGCATCGTGGCGACGACGTGCATCGAATCGGCGCCTCGCGTCGCCTCGTAGCCCTTGTTCATGATCTCCTCGCCCGACAGGCCGTCGAGTACGCCGGCCGGCTTGGACGGGCTGGGAGAGGGCGCCGCCGAGGACGGGGCGGTGCTCGGCCTGTCGGTCGCGGCGGTCTTGCCGGACGGCGAGCACGCGGTGAGGGCGAGCAGGACGGTGGCGCCGAGCGCCGTGGCGGCGGTCGCGTGGTTTCGCATGTGGATTCCCCCCTGGAACAAATGGCGGTGTAGAGGGTAGCCGGGGAGCCGACGGCCGGTGTGCCGGTACGGCTGCAGCCGTACAACGGTTGCGTGCATCCCCTCACCCGCGGCTGGAAACGCTGTATACGCTCAGACCCGAAACTTCGTCCGCACCCAGCCGAACGGCTCGTCAGGAGCAAGCGATGCACGGCCCCGGCATCCCGCCGCAGCACGGTCACCAGCCCAGCACCGGGGGTGTGGTGGCGCTGCGCGTGCTGTTCACGCTGCTGCCCATCCTGAGCTGCGGCTTCCTGGCGTGGGGCTCGATGCTCCGGCTCGCGGTCCTCACCCGCAAGACCCGCGACTGGTGGCTGCTCGCGGCGTCGGCCGCGGCCGAGGTCGCCGCGGTGGGGCTGATCGGCGCCGACCCGACGCCCGACACCAGCGGCTGGCAGGGCAACGCCGGTGCGCTCGGGACCATCAGCACCGGGCTCGCGGTCTGCGTGTACTTCCTCGTCTCCGACATCCGGCACCACGAGCGGGCCGGGGCCCGGCCCGCGCCCTGGTACCCGGCGCAGGGCGCGCCGTACGCGCCGCCGCAGCAGACCCTGGGGGCGGCGGGGGCGGGCCACCAGACCCGGCCGTCGTACGGGTACCCGCCCGTGGCCCCGGAACAGCCGCAGCCCCACCTGCCGCACACGCCCCACCAGCCGCAGCCGCCGGTCCCCGGTCCGGCCGCGCCGCCGCGCATCGGGCAGGTCCGCGCCGAGCTCGACGAGCTGAGCGAACTCCTGCGCCGCGAGACCCCGCCCCGCAACGAGGGCCCGACCCAGTGACCGACCGGCTCATCGGCGACCGCTACCAGCTCGCCACCATCCTGGGCCAGGGCGGCATGGGCCAGGTCTGGACGGCCTACGACCGCCGCCTGGACCGCCGCGTCGCGGTCAAGCTGCTGCGCCCGGACAAGGTCGCGGGCCCCGGCAGCGTGGCCGAGGAGCTGCGCCGCCGCTTCGTGCGCGAATGCCGGGTCACCGCGCAGGTGGACCACCCGGGGCTGGTCACCGTCCACGACGCCGGCAGCGACGGCGACGAGCTGTACCTCGTCATGCAGCACGTCGAGGGCACCGACCTCG
Organism: Streptomyces sp. NPDC051183; assembly: GCF_040682455.1. Classification (NCBI taxonomy): domain Bacteria; kingdom Bacillati; phylum Actinomycetota; class Actinomycetes; order Kitasatosporales; family Streptomycetaceae; genus Streptomyces; species Streptomyces sp. NPDC051183. The sequence goes on along the minus strand of NZ_JBFBBA010000002.1, from coordinate 99,536 downwards.
CCGACCACCTCGCGCGGCACGACCCGTACCCCTGGCCCTGGGCGGTCTCGGTGGTCGCGCAGCTGTGCTCGGTGCTCTCGGCCGTGCACGCGGTGCCGATCGTCCACCGGGACCTCAAGCCGCGCAACGTGATGGTCCGCCCGGACGGGACGCTCAGCGTCCTGGACCTCGGCGTCGCCTCGGTGATGGAAACCGACACCACCCGCCTCACCAGCACCGGTTCGCCGATCGGCAGCCCCGCCTACATGGCGCCCGAACAGGCCATGGGCGGTGCGGTCGGCCCGTACACCGACCTGTACGCACTCGGCGTGGTGCTGTACGAACTCCTCAGCGGCAACGTCCCCTTCGCCGGATCCACGGCGCTCGGGGTGCTCCACCGCCACCTGTACGAGCCCCCGGTCCCGGTACGCCGGCTGCGCCCCGAGGTCCCGCACCAGCTGGAAGCCGTACTCCTGCACCTCCTGGCGAAGGACCCGCAGGACCGCCCCGCCTCCGCCCAGGAGGTGTACGAGGCCCTCGCCCCGCTGCTGCCCAAGCACGGCACCCCCGCGGGCCCGCTCGACCCCACCCGCCCCTTCCTGCGCCCGCAGGCCCCCTGGCCCGACCGGGCACAGGTCGTCCCGCCGCAGCCGACCGCCCCGCCGGCGCCGGCCCGCCCGGACGTCCCGGCAGCGGTGGAGGAGGCCAAGAAGCTCCTCGACCAGGGCCTGCTCACCCAGGCCGTGGACATCCTCGGCGGGATCCTCCCGGCGGCCGCCGCGCAGCACGGCGAGCACTCCCCGGTGGTGCGCTCCCTGCGCAAGCAGTACGCGGCCACGCTGATGGACGACGGCCAGTACCGCCGGGCCCTGCCCGAACTGCGCCGTCTCGCCGACGAGTTCCCGGCCGGCGACCCCCAGTCCCTGCGTTTCCGCTACGACGCGGCGCAGTGCCTGGAGCAGCTCGACGCGCCGGGGGCCGCACTGGCCGAATACCGCTCACTGCTGCCGCTGTTCGAGAACCACTACGCCAACCCGGACCCCGGCCTCCCGCTGGAGGTCCGCCGCCGCATAGCGCACCTGCTGCTCTCGCTCGGCGACCGTCCGGCGGCCCACGACACCCTGGCCCGCCTCCTCTTCGACGCGGAGCGCCTGCACGGCCCGGCCCACCCGTTCCCGGCGGAGGTGCGCCGCACCCTCCAGTGGCTCGGTCAGGTGCGCTGACCCCGTAGGCGGCCCCGGCGGCCCCACCCGAGGACCCCGAGCAGGACCGCGAGCGCCACCCCCGCCACGGCCGCGCCCGCCCACAGCCCCGGGGGCCGGAACGCGCAGTCCAGGGTGGTGGTGCGGCCGTCCAGCGGGACCGCGACCAGGCCCAGGTACGCCGAGGCCGGGCGGTCGTTGCAGGTCCAGCCCGCGATGGCGGGGACGGAGAGGACCGCCGTGCCCGTGCTGCCCTCCGGGAGCGTCGCGCGCACCCCCGCGGAGGAGACCCGCAGGGAGGGCGCCGCCGTGGCGCGCAGCCGCGAGACCGCCGCCGCCAGCCGCTCGCGGTCCAGGCAGGCCAGGGTCCACTCGGGCGGCGCGGGCCGGTCGAAGACCAGCGCGGAGGCCGGGCCGTGGGAGGGCCCCATCGGCTGGAGCGCCGCCCTGTTGCGCGGGGGGTTCGCGTTCAGCCGGAAGGCCGGCCCGTCCGCGAGGCGGGCCGTCGCGTTGTACTCCGGGGCCCACAGATAGGCCTCCGTGCCCGCGCGGCAGACCCCGGGGGAGACCGGGTCCTCGTACACCTTCGCGCCGAGCAGCAGCTCCTGGTTCGCGAAGGGGGAGGGGCCGTACGCCGGGTCCGGGCCCGGCGGGCGGGTGGTGACGAGCGGCGGGACCTCGGCGCGTGCGACCGTGCCGTCGGGGCGCAGCCGGGCGCCGACCGCGAAGACGGCGTCCGTGACCGGGTTGTCGAGGCTCTGGACGTTGCGGCCCCGGGAGGTCCAGCCCGCGCCGAGGGCCACCATCGTGCGGGTGAAGACGTCCGGGGTGTGGCTGCTGTAGTACGAGCCGCCCTCGCCTCCCAGCAGCAGCGGGTCGTTGCCCGACAGCGCGGGCCGGCTCGGGTCGGTGCGGTACGCGGGCCAGCCCTCGGCGCCCGCCAGGGCCTCGGCGCGCGCCGTGTGGGCCGCGCCCCACGAGGGGTAGTCGTCCAGGCCGGCGAGCTTGCCGCGCTGGCCGTAGGCGGTCGTGGCCGCGGCCTGGGCCACCAGGACCAGGACCAGCAGGCCCGCCGCGGGCAGCAGCCCGCGGCGGTGGCGCAGCGCCCACCAGGCCGCGCCCGCGAGCGCGAGGCCGCCGAGGAAGAGCCCGTAGCCCCATCCGGTGGTCAGGGGGCTGCCGCTCGCCCACAGGGCGGCCGCCGCCAGCACGCCGGCCCCCGCGCCCAGTGCCCGCGGCCCGGGCAGGCCCGCGGCCAGGCCGGTCCAGGCGGCGATCACGAGGATCCCGGCCAGTACGAAGGTCTGCCGGTACGGGCTGCCGTTCGGGGTCGCGAAGACGTGCCAGGCCAGGTGCGTCGGCGTCCACTGGAAGGAGAGCAGCACGGCCACCGCCAGCCCCGCCCACCACAGCCGGGTGCGGGCCGCCACCCCCCGGTGGAACGGCAGCGCCGCCACCAGCAGCAGCGTCCCGGTCCCGACGAACAGCGCGGGTGAGGAGAAGGAGTACGTGGCGGGCAGCAGCCGCGCGAACAGGTCGGACCAGGGGACCGGCCGGAACGGCTTGAACCACCCCGGGTAGGCCTGCTTCGAGCTCAGGAACAGGGGCACGAGGACCGGCGCCGACAGGGCGATGCCCAGCAGCGTGGTCCCGGCCGCCCGGCCGAGCACCCGTACCCGCTCGCCCGCGCCCTCCCGCGTCAGCACGACCCGTACGAGCAGGACCAGCGCGGCGCCGAGCGTCGCCATGTAGGCGGTGTAGAAGTTCGCGGTCCAGCCGACGGCCACGATCGCCACCGCCGGAGCCAACCGCCGCTGCCGCAGTGCCCATTCGCCGGTCAGGCACAGCAGTGGGAAGGAGAGCAGCCCGTCCAGCCACATCGGGTTGTAGGAGGCCTCGATCACCGACCAGCCGCACAGCGCGTACGAGGCCCCGAGCAGCCCCGCCGCCCACCACGGTCCGCGCCGCTGGGTGCGCAGCAGCCAGGCCATCGCCGCCGCGGCGGCCGCCGTCTTCAGCACGGTGACGACGTACACGGCGAGGTCTATGTCCGCCCGCGGGAAGAGCCCCACCAGCACCGCGAAGGGGCTGGTCAGGTACGTTCCGAAGTCGGGCAGGAAGCTCGTGCCGTACCCGGACTGCCAGTTGAGCAGCAGCCCGCCCTCCGCACGCCCGTGCAGGAGGTCCCACAGATGGGCGTGGAAGGGCACGAACTGGTTGCCGAGGTCGTTGATGCTGCGGTGGCGCGGCCCGTACGGGAAGACCCGGGCGACGGCGTCCCCGGAGCACACGGCCACCGTCGTGATCAGGGCGGCGAGCGCCGAGCCGAGCAGGCTCCGGCGCCGGGGCGTGGATTGCGGAGTCGACATGGTGGGCCGACCCTGGCAGCGCCGGTGGACCGAAGGGTGGCCGCAGGGTGGCCCCGACACGAACAGCGCGCACCCCGACAGCCCGGGAATCGTTGGTCGAACCAGTGGCTCGGATCACCCTGCCTTGCATAACATCGATCACCGCACGGCCCTTGTGCACTGACGCACAATCTCCCGGCCCTGGAGGCTCCTTTGCACCGTCGCACTGCGCTCTCCGTCTCCGCCGCCCTGCTCGCGGCGGCCCCCCTGCTGTCCGCCTGCTCGGGCGAGACCCGCCCCGGCACCGCGGCCGTGGTCGGCGGCGAACGGATCACCACCTCCGCACTCCAGGCCCAGGTGAAGGACGTCCGCACCGCGCAGAACCGCTCCGAGAACGCCGCCGAGCTGATCCAGGCGACCCCCGGACTCGACCGCACCAAGCTCAACCGCATGATCCAGAGCGCCGTCCTGGAGCGCGCCGCCAAGTCCGCCGGGGTGAGCGTGAGCACCAAGGAGATCGAGGACTTCCGCAAGGCGCAGCTCCAGCAGGCGGGCACGCCCGCCGCGCTGGAGGCGGCGGCCCTCCAGCAGGCCCAGCTCGCGCCGGGCCAGATGGACGCGAACACCCGCTTCAACCTGCTGCGCGACAAGCTCTTCGACCACTACGGCAGCCAGGAGAAGGCCCTCACGGAGCTCTCCGCGGCCGCCAAGGCCCTGCACGTGGAGGTGAACCCGCGCTACGGGACCTGGGACGCCCAGCAGATCGTGCTCGGCGATTCGCAGACCCCGTGGATCACCCAGGTGACCCGGCCCGAGCAGCCCCCCGCCGGAGCCTGACGCCCGCGCCCGGAGGTAGGTTCGGAGGGTGACCGACCAAGCGCCCGCCGAGCCCACCGGCCGTATCGTCCTGCTGACCACCAGCCACCGCGTCGCTCCCGGCGTGCTGTCCTGGCCGGCGTGGCAGACCCTGCACGCCGCGGACCGGGTGCTGTGCGCCGACCCGGGCCACCCGCAGCTGCCGTACCTGCGCGAGGCCGGTGTCGGGGTGGAGTTCGGGACCCCGGACGCGCACGAGCTGGTCGAGGCCTGCGCCGGCGGCCGCACGGTCGTGGTCATCCCGGGCGGCGAGGGCGACCAGCGGCTCACCGACGGGCTCGCGCGCCTGGCCGGCTCGGGCCGCGTCAGCATGCCCGACCTGGAGCTGCTGCCCGGCTCGTACGACCTGCCGGGCGCGCGGCTGCTCGACCTGGTCCAGGTCATGGACCGGGTCCGCCGCGAATGCCCCTGGACCTCCCGCCAGACCCACCAGGGCCTGGTGAAGTACGCCATCGAGGAGGCGTACGAGCTGGTCGAGGCCATCGAGGACGGCGATCGCGAGGAACTGCGCGAGGAACTGGGTGACGTGCTGCTCCAGGTGGTCTTCCACGCGCGCATCGCGGAGGAGGATGGCGAGGAGCCGTTCTCCATCGACGACGTGGCCGGCGGCCTCGTCGAGAAGCTGATCCGGCGCCACCCGCACGTCTTCGGCGACGCGCAGGCCCACACCCCCGAGGACGTCAACGCGCACTGGCAGCGCACCAAGGCGGACGAGAAGCAGCGGGAGTCGGTGACCGACGGGATCCCGCTGGGACAGCCGGGTCTCGCGCTCGCGGCCAAGCTGGCGGGCCGCGCCCGTGCGGGGGCGGTGCCCGTGGAGCTGCCCCGCGGCGAGGGCATCGGGTACGAACTGCTGGAGCTGGCGGCACGCGCCGAGGCGGCGGGGATCGACCCCGAGACCGCGCTGCGCGCGGCGGCCCGCGTCTACCGGGACGCGATCCGTGCGGCCGAGGGCGTCGGCGAGTAGCCCCCAGCTGCGGTACGCGGGTCAGTACTCCCGGGGCGCGCGGCCCGAGGGGTTGTGCCAGTGCGGCGACGGGCGGTTCAGGAACCACTCGCCGAAGCCCAGCGGGCGGCCGCCGGGGCCGTGGCCCCGGCCGGCGGCGGGTGCGGAGTCGTAGAAGATCCGGCCGGGCCGGGCGCCGAGTTCTTCCAGGAGGTACGAGGTCTCGTCGACGAACAGCGGCGGACCGCTCAGGTAGACGTCCTGGTCGGGCCAGAGCCCGCGGTTGCTGAGCGCGGTCGCGAGCCGGTCGGTGGCCTGGTTGCGGTGCTGCCCCGGGGCCGGGGTGATGTAGGTGACGCCGAGCCAGCGGAAGGCCGCGGCGTACTCGTCGATGAGCGGGCGGTCGTAGAGGTGGGCGGCGTCCCGGGCCACCACGAAGAGCCGTACGTCCTGATCGGGAGGGTGCTGCGCGAGGTCCTCCAGCATGGCGCGGATCGGCGCCCAGCCGGTGCCGGCGGCTATGAGGCTGACCGGGCGGTCCGCGCGGCGGAAGGTCAGCTGCCCGCCGGCCGCGCCGAGCCGCAGCATCTCGCCGGGCTGCACGTCGCGGACCAGGGCGGGGCTGAGCCGCCCCTGCTCGATGCGGCTGACGTGCAGGTCGAGGGTGTGGTCGGCGCGGGGCGCGTTGCCGATGGAGTACGTGCGCCAGGTCGTCGGGACCCGGTCGCTGCTCACGCTGACGTACTGGCCGGGCAGATGGGGGAGCGGGGCGTGCGGCCGCAGGGTCAGCACGCCGATGTCCTGCCCGTACTGGAGGTGGCGTACGACCTCGGCGTCCCACCACGGCGGGTCCTCGCTCGCACCGGCGCCGGCCGTCATCGCGTCGGCCATCACCTGGTAGGCCTCGGACCAGGCCTTCTCCACCTGCGGGGTCCAGGCGCCCGCGGAGGCCTCGGCGAGCGCGGCCAGCAGGCTGGAGCCGACGGCGGCGTAGTGCTCGGGGCCGACCAGGAACTTGCGGTGGTCGCGGCCCAGGTCGCGCAGGTAGGGGAGAAGGCTCTCGTTCTCCAGATGGGCGATCACATGGGTGAGCGCGGCGAAGAGCCGGTCCCGCTGCCGTTCCATGTCCTCGAAGGAGACGGGGAAGAGCGCACGGATCCCGGGGTTGTGCCAGAACAGGTGGGAGTAGAAGAACTTGACCGCGTGCTCGGCCCGTCTCTCCACCACCGCGAAGCTGCTTTTCAAGATCCTCACATCCACAGGACCGAAAGTAGGAATGCCGGACATGGCCAGGTCAAGCGATGGCGGATCTGCGGACAGCCGCGACGAACCACCCATATGGGGTGCGGGTCTACCCAGGGGATACCGTCGACGGGTGCATCAGCAGACCCCCGCAGACCCCGCCGACGCTCCCTCCGCCCAGGGCCCGACCCTGTTCGACTGGGAGTTCGCGACCGACCCGTACCCCGCCTACGCCTGGCTGCGCGAGCACTCGCCCGTGCACCGCACCAAGCTCCCCAGCGGGGTCGAGGCCTGGCTGGTGACCCGGTACGCAGATGCCCGCCAGGCCCTCGCCGACCAGCGGCTCAGCAAGAATCCGGCGCACCACGCGGAGCCCGCGCACGCCAAGGGCAAGACGGGCATCCCGGGCGAGCGCAAGGCGGAGCTGATGACGCACCTGCTCAACATCGACCCGCCGGACCACACCCGGCTGCGGCGGCTGGTGTCGAAGGCGTTCACCCCGCGCCGCGTCGCCGAGTTCACCCCGCGGGTGCAGGAGCTGACCGACCACCTCATCGACCGGTTCGCGAGCAAGGGGGAAGCGGACCTCATCCACGAGTTCGCCTTCCCGCTCCCCATCTACGCCATCTGCGAGATGCTCGGCGTACCGCGCGAGGACCAGGACGACTTCCGCGACTGGGCCGGGATGATGATCCGGCACGGCGGCGGCCCGCGGGGCGGGGTCGCCCGCTCGGTCAAGCAGATGCGGACCTACCTCGGTGAACTCATCCACCGCAAAAGGGATGATCTGGGCAATGACCTGATCTCCGACCTGATCCGGGCCAGTGACCACGGCGACCACCTGACGGAGGCCGAGGCCACGGCCATGGCCTTCATCCTGCTCTTCGCCGGCTTCGAGACGACCGTGAACCTCATCGGCAACGGAGTCCACTCCCTCTTCATGAATCCGGACCAGCGCGAGCGCCTCCAGGCCTCCCTCGCGGCCGGCGAGACCGGCCTGCTGGAGACGGGCGTGGAGGAGCTGCTGCGCTACGACGGCCCCGTGGAGCTGGCCACCTGGCGGTTCGCCACCGAGGCGCTGACCCTCGGCGGCCGGGACATCGCGGCGGGCGATCCGGTGCTGGTGGTCCTGGCGGCCGCCGACCGGGACCCCGAGCGGTTCGCCGAACCGGACACGCTCGACCTCTCCCGGACGGACAACCAGCACCTCGGATACGGGCACGGGATCCACTACTGCCTGGGCGCACCGCTGGCCCGGCTCGAAGGGCAGACGGCGCTTGCGACTTTGCTGACGCGTCTGCCGGATCTGGAACTTGCCGCTCCGCCCGAGGACCTGCGCTGGCGCGGCGGACTGATCATGCGTGGCCTGCGCACCCTTCCCGTCCGCTTCACACCCCGCAACGAGTGAAGGCACACTGACCCGCAGTCAGTTTCCGTCGAAACTTGTGACAAGCGTTCGATGGCCGCTAGGTTCTGCCGTTACCCCGCCGTTATGCGAAAGGTGCACCCTCATGCGTTCCGGGAACGGCCGCCACAGACGCCCCCGCCAGGTCCCCGCGATTGTCGTCACCGCAGGAGTCACAGGCTCCGCGCTGGCCCTGCCGCTGCTCGCCGCCACGGGCGCGAGCGCGGCCGAGACCTCCACGTGGGACAAGGTCGCCGAATGCGAGAGCGGCGGCACCTGGAGCGCCAACTTCGGCAGCGGTGCGTACGGCGGGCTCCAGTTCACCGAGGATCAGTGGAAGGGTGCCGGCGGGCTCGACTTCGCGCCCCGCGCCGACCTGGCCAGCCGTTCGCAGCAGATCGCCGTCGCCGAACGCGTGCTGGCGGCCCAGGGGCCCCAGGCGTGGCCGATGTGCGCGGCGTCGGCCGGTCTGACCCAGCAGGCGCCGGCCGCGGACGTGGACCCGGGCACGCCCGGCAGCCGCGCCTCCGTCGCCCCGTCCCCGTCCCGCCCGGACGACTCCGTACCGGTCGGCGGGTCCGGCGACCGGGCCACGGACTTCGGGGCTCCCACGCAGACCTCCCCGAGCCCGTCGGGCACGCCGTCCTTCCTGCTGCCCGACGTCCCGCTCGGGCCGCCCAGCGGACTGCCCGTCATGCCGGACCCGGTCCCGGACCTGCCGACGACGGCCCCGACGACCCCGGTCGCCCCGGTCGACCCGGCGGCGCCCTCCACGGGCCCCTCGGCGCCCACGACGGCTCCCGTGGCCCCCACGACGCCGGCCGCCCCGGGCGCGCCCTCCGCGGACCCGAGCGCCCCTGCGACCCCCGGAGCCCCGGGCACCCCCGGCGCTCCGGCCGAGGGCGGCGGCAAGCACCGCGGGGAGCCCGCGGTCGAGGCTCCCGTCGCATCTGATGCCGCGTCGGAACCGAAATACACCGTGAAGGAGGGCGACAGCCTGGCCGCCATCGCGGACGCCAACGACCTCAAGGGCGGCTGGAACGCGCTCTATGCGGCCAATGAGCAGGTCATCGGCGAGGACGCCAACTTGATCAAGCCCGGCCAGAATCTGGATCTAACCCAGAAATAGGGGCACTTAGGACACCCGAAAACAGCTGATTGTCTGTTTTGGGCAAGTGAGACATGTGTCTCTTCCGGTCAACTGGCGTGTCTGGTCCGGAGGCTTCCGCAAACCCCGTCCTCACCTGCGCAAACGCTGGTCCGGAGAGCGCAAGTAGGCCCCGTTTCTCCCCGATGGCGCTCGTTGAACATCGGGGAGAGACCTGCCTACCTTCTGAATCGCTCGCCACCGCGGGCTCCTTCGACCGCATCGCCGAATCCTGCCGGCGGACGGGGGGAACAGTCGTCGCGCAAGCGCCGAAGGCAGGAGCGGGGGAACCAAGGTAGGCGCCGGGAGCGGCCGTTGAGAGACGGTCACGCCACCGGCTAGGGGTTAAGCGGTGCGCTAGGTCGCACCGCCGGGCAACTCACTCGCCCGAACCCGACAGCTCACCTCGTAGGCGTCGGTGAGGAGAAACCTCATGCTGCTTTCCGGCAAGGGCAAGCACCGTCGCGGCTCCAAGGCCGTCCGCATCGCAACGCTCGCCGGTGTCGCCGGTGTCGCCGTCGCCGCCCCCCTGATGGCCGCGGGCACCGCCTCGGCCGCCACCGCCTCCCAGTGGGACAAGGTCGCGCAGTGCGAGGCCGGCGGCAACTGGGCCATCAACACGGGCAACGGCTACTACGGCGGCCTGCAGTTCTCGTCCTCCACCTGGGCCGCCTACGGCGGCAAGGCGTACGCCGCGCAGGCCAACCAGGCCACCAAGGCCCAGCAGATAGCCATCGCCGAGAAGGTCCTCAAGGGCCAGGGCAAGGGCGCATGGCCGTCCTGTGGCGTGGGCCTGACCAACGCCGCGTACAACGGCGGCGCGGCCGAGACCCCGGCCAAGCCCAAGGCCGAGCCCAAGAAGGAGCAGAAGGCCGCGCCGAAGAAGGAGACCAAGCGCTCCGAGACCCCGGCGCCGGCCAAGCCGAAGGCGGAGACCCCGGCCAAGCCGAAGACCGAGGCCCCGAAGACCGGCAACGGCTCGTACGAGGTCAAGTCCGGCGACACCCTGGGCACCATCGCCGACGCCAACGGCGTCAAGGGCGGCTGGGAGAAGCTCTACGAGCTCAACAAGGACATCGTCTCCGACGCCGACCTGATCTTCCCGGGCCAGAAGCTGAAGCTCAGCTGAATCCTGCGGTAACACCCCACCGCCCGGCGCGTCCCCCGATGCGCCGGGCGGTGGTGTGCGCCGGGCGTCCTGGCCGGTGAGAGCCCGATGATCAAGAGACCTATGTCCCGGAAGAGGGGTATTCGGACCCTTTTTCGTCCCAGGACCCGGGCGGTCGGCCGGCCGAGTGCCCGGAGCCGGTTAGGCTCTAGTCGGCAAAGGCCATCCCACGGCCTGACGCCACCGCACACCCAGCGTCACATCCCAGAAGGAGATGCTCGTGCCGTCCATCGACGTCGTCGTAGCCCGGGAAATCCTGGACTCCCGAGGCAACCCCACGGTCGAGGTCGAGGTGGGCCTCGACGATGGCAGCACCGGCCGTGCTGCAGTTCCGTCCGGCGCCTCCACCGGTGCCTTCGAGGCCATCGAGCTCCGTGACGGTGACCCCAACCGTTACATGGGCAAGGGCGTCGAGAAGGCCGTCCTGGCCGTCATCGAACAGATCGGCCCGGAGCTCGTCGGCTACGACGCCACCGAGCAGCGCCTGATCGACCAGGCCATGTTCGACCTGGACGCCACCGACAACAAGGGCTCGCTCGGCGCCAACGCCATCCTCGGCGTGTCCCTCGCCGTCGCGCACGCCGCGTCCGAGGCCTCGGACCTCCCGCTCTTCCGCTACCTCGGCGGTCCGAACGCGCACCTGCTGCCCGTTCCGATGATGAACATCCTCAACGGTGGGTCGCACGCCGACTCCAACGTCGACATCCAGGAGTTCATGATCGCCCCCATCGGCGCGGAGTCCTTCTCCGAGGCGCTGCGCTGGGGTGCCGAGGTCTACCACACCCTGAAGAAGGTCCTGCACACCAAGGGCCTCTCCACCGGTCTGGGCGACGAGGGCGGCTTCGCCCCGAACCTGGAGTCCAACCGCGCCGCGCTCGACCTCATCATCGAGGCCATCAAGCAGGCCGGCTACACCCCGGGCAAGGACATCGCGCTCGCGCTCGACGTCGCCGCGTCCGAGTTCTACAAGGACGGCAAGTACGAGTTCGAGGGCCAGTCCCGCTCGGCCGCCGAGATGACCGACTACTACGCCGAGCTCGTCGAGGCGTACCCGCTGGTCTCCATCGAGGACCCGCTGTTCGAGGACGACTGGGACGGCTGGAAGACCATCACCGACCGCCTCGGTGCCAAGGTCCAGATCGTCGGCGACGACCTGTTCGTCACCAACCCCGAGCGCCTGGCCCGCGGCATCGAGGAGGGCTCCGCGAACGCCCTGCTCGTGAAGGTGAACCAGATCGGTTCGCTGACCGAGACCCTGGACGCCGTCGAGATGGCCCAGCGCAACGGCTTCAAGTGCATGATGTCGCACCGCTCCGGCGAGACCGAGGACGTCACCATCGCCGACCTCGCCGTCGCCGTGAACTGCGGCCAGATCAAGACCGGCGCCCCGGCCCGCTCGGACCGCGTCGCCAAGTACAACCAGCTGCTGCGCATCGAGGAGATCCTCGACGACGCCGCGGTGTACGCGGGCCGCAGCGCCTTCCCGCGCTTCAAGGGCTGATCACCGCCCCACGGCGCTGGCTGGCCTCCGTACGTCCCCGCACTCGGTCCCGTACCGTGTGCGGGGACGTATTGCGTAGTGCGTATATAGGGGAGGCGGAAACATGGCCGGGAACCGGGATCGGTTCTCCACCTTCTCGACCGCGACCAGACTCAAGCAGCTCGGCGAGCGGACCGCCGCCCACGTCTACCGCTCGCAGTCGCGCCGGCAGGTCCGCCGCAGCCGGCTCACCGGCCGGGCCGCCCTGCTCGTGCTCGTCCTCTGTACGCTGGTCGTCGCCCTCGCGTATCCGATGCGCCAGTACGTCTCCCAGCGCTCGGAGATCACGAAGCAGCGGAAGGCGGCAGTCTCCGCGCGCGACCGGCTGGAACGGCTGCGCGACGAGAAGGCCCGCTGGCAGGACAACGCGTACGCGGAGCAACAGGCGCGCAAGCACCTGCACTTCGTGCGCCCGGGCGAGATCAGCTACATCATGACCGACCCGGGGGCCGCGGCCCCCGAGCACCGCCGCGACGGACAGTCCGCGACCGACCGCCCCTGGTACTCGAACGTCTGGGACGGCGTCGACAAGGCCGACCGCCCCGGCGACTGACCCACCCACACCCAGCACAACCGAACGAAGAGACTTCCTCCAGGCATGCAGACGCCCCCGCCCCAGACCGACCGGACCGAGCCGACCGACGCGGACATCGAGGCGTTCGAGCAGCAGCTCGGCCGCCCGCCGCGCGGGCTGCGCGCCATCGCGCACCGCTGCCCCTGCGGCCAGCCGGACGTGGTGGAGACCGCCCCGCGGCTCCCCGACGGCACCCCCTTCCCGACGCTGTACTACCTGACGTGCCCCCGCGCCGCCGGTGCCATCGGCACGCTGGAGGCCAACGGCGTGATGAAGGAGATGCAGGCCCGGCTCGCCGAGGACCCGGAGCTCGCCGCCGCCTACCGGGCCGCGCACGAGGACTACATCACCCGCCGCGACGCCATCGAGGTGCTCCAGGGCTTCCCGAGCGCCGGCGGGATGCCGGACCGGGTGAAGTGCCTGCACGTGCTGGTGGGCCACTCGCTGGCCGCCGGCCCCGGTGTGAACCCGTTCGGTGACGAGGCCCTGGCGATGCTGCCGGAGTGGTGGACCAAGGGTCCGTGCGTCACCCCGTGCGGTGAGAAGAAGGCCGAGGAGTCCCGGTGACCCGGGTCGCGGGCGTCGACTGCGGTACGAACTCCATCCGCCTGCTGGTCGCCGACTGCGACCCTGCCACGGGCGAGCTGGTCGAGCTGGACCGGCGGATGACGGTCGTCCGGCTCGGCCAGGGCGTGGACAAGACCGGCCGGCTCGCCCCCGAGGCGCTGGAGCGCACCTTCGCGGCCTGCCGCGAGTACGCGGCCGTCATCAAGGAGCTCGGGGCGCAGCGGGTCCGGTTCGTGGCCACCTCGGCCTCGCGGGACGCCGAGAACCGGGACGAGTTCGTCCGGGGCGTCCTGGACATCCTGGGCGTCGAGCCCGAGGTGATCTCCGGCGAGCAGGAGGCCGAGTTCTCCTTCACCGGCGCCACCATGGAGCTGACCGGCACCGACCACCTGGAGAAGCCGTTCCTGGTGGTGGACATCGGAGGCGGCTCGACGGAGTTCGTGGTCGGCGAGGAGCACGTGCGGGCCGCCCGGTCCGTGGACGTGGGCTGCGTACGGATGACCGAGCGCCACCTGGTCGTGGACGGCGTCGTCACCGACCCGCCGACCGAGGCGCAGATCGCCGCGATACGGGCCGACATCGAGGCGGCGCTGGACCTGGCCGAGCAGACCGTCCCGCTGTCGCAGGCGCGCACCCTGGTGGGTCTGGCCGGCTCGGTGACCACGGTCGCCGCCATCGCGCTGGGACTGCCGGAGTACGAGTCGGCGGCCATCCACCACTCCCGGATCCCGTACGAGAAGGTCCGCGAGATCAGCGAGCGGATGCTGACGGCGACGCACGCCGAACGCGCCGCGATCCCGGTGATGCACCCCGGCCGGGTGGACGTCATCGGCGCGGGCGCGCTGGTACTGCTGGCGATCATGGAGCGCACCGGCGCCTCGGAGGTCGTGGTCTCGGAGCACGACATCCTCGACGGAATCGCCTGGTCGGTGGCCTGAGCGGGCCTGAAAGGCGGTGTTCCGGCCGGCTGGCCGGAGCACCGCCGTCGTCGTGCCGGACTCAGACGTTGCGGTAGACGTCGCGCCGGTCGCCGACCTTGACGACGAGGATGACGAGCTCACCGTCCAGGACTTGATAGGCGATCCGGTAGCTGCCGACCCGGAGCCGGTAGAGGCCGGACGGTCCGGTGAGCTTCTTGACGTCGGCGTCCTCGCGGTACGGATCGTCTCCCAGCGCGGTCAGGGCGGCGAGGATGCGCATCGCGGCCGGCTTGTCGATCGCCCGGAGCTGCCGTTGCGCCGCGGTGGTGAACCGGAACGCGTACTTCACGCCGCTCCGTCCCCCCGCTCGCTGAACAGGTCGGCCAGCAGCTCGGCCATGGTCACGGTCGGACCGCCTTCGGCCAGCACGGCCTGCGCCTCGCGTGCGAGCAGTTCGTCGGCCGCCTCTTCGAGCGCGTTGAAGTCCGCGATGGGGACCAGGGCGGCCACCGGAGCGCCGTTCCGGGTGATTATGGTCGGCGAGCCCTGCTCCGCACGGTTGATGTGGTCCGCGAGATGGGCACGGGCTTCGCGCACGGTCACAGCGTTCTCACTCATGACGACAGTGTACGCGCGGATGTGTACACCGGCCCGTCCGGCGCCAAATCGGTCCGGGCCCACCGGAGATGCTCGATGGAATCGCCTGGTCCGTGGCCTGAGCGGGCCTTGACCGGGTCTGGACGGGACCTGGACGGAGCCTGGACGGGGGCCTTCGAGGGGTCCGTCGGGGGTCGAAAGTCCCGTGATCCACATGAACTTCGTGAAGTTCTTCACAAGGAAAAGGGGCCTGTTGGGCCACCGAGAGGGTCCTTTGAGGCGTTCCGGAGGCCCACGGGCCCCTTTTCGTGCGAGCGTTCGTGCGATTCGGGGCCGCGGTCGGGTGGTGGCCGTAGGTACCGACGAAGCCGGTGGTCTACTCCGGTTACAGGCCTGGAGCCCAGTTCAGGACGGGTAAACAACGACTCCCGTTACACCCTGGTTCCCCGTTTGCGCCATGACCTCGGTCACGTGGGCGGCGGAGTGTAGCAGAGGCCTTCCAGCACCTTGTGAAGGGGCTCACGAGCGTCCCCCTATCGGGTGCTGGATACTCGTTCCATGAGCACCACGGAGCGTCCCAGGATCCTCGTTGTAGGAGGTGGGTACGTAGGCCTGTACGCAGCCAAGCGCATCATGAAGAAGATGCGCTACGGCGAGGCGACCGTCACGGTCGTCGACCCGCGCTCGTACATGACCTACCAGCCCTTCCTCCCTGAAGTGGCCGCAGGCAGCATCTCGCCTCGGCACGTCGTCGTCCCGCTGCGACGCGTGCTGCCCAAGGCAGAGGTTCTTACCGGCCGGGTCACCAGCATCGACCAGGACCGCAAGGTCGCCGTCGTCACGCCGCTCGTCGGCGAGGCGTACGAGCTGCCCTTCGACTACCTGGTGATCGCGCTCGGCGCCATCTCCCGCACCTTCCCGATCCCCGGCCTCGCCGAACAGGGCATCGGCATGAAGGGCGTCGAAGAGGGCATCGGCCTGCGCAACCACGTCCTTGAGCAGCTCGACAAGGCCGAGTCCACGACGGACGAGAACGTCCGCCGCAAGGCCCTCACCTTCGTCTTCGTCGGCGGCGGCTTCGCCGGTGCGGAGACCATCGGCGAGGTCGAGGACATGGCCCGCGACGCCGCGAAGTACTACACCAACGTCAAGCGCGAGGACATGCGCTTCATCCTGGTGGACGCGGCCGACAAGATCCTTCCCGAGGTCGGGCCCAAGCTCGGCACCTGGGGCAAGGAGCACCTCGAGTCGCGCGGCATCGAGATCTACCTCAACACCTCCATGGACTCCTGCGTGGACGGCCACGTGGTGCTGAAGAACGGCCTCGAGGTCGACTCCAACACCCTCGTGTGGACCGCGGGCGTCAAGCCCAACCCGGTGCTGGCCCGCTACGGCCTGCCGCTGGGCCCGCGCGGCCACGTGGACACCGCCCCGACCCTCCAGGTCCAGGGCAGCGACTACATCTGGGCCGCGGGCGACAACGCCCAGGTCCCGGACGTCGCGGCCCGCAAGGCCGGCGTCGAGAACGCCTGGTGCCCGCCGAACGCCCAGCACGCGCTGCGCCAGGCCAAGGTCCTCGGCGACAACGTGATCTCCGGCATGCGGGGCTTCCCGCAGAAGGAGTACGCGCACTCCAACAAGGGTGCGGTGGCGGGCCTCGGCCTCCACAAGGGCGTCGCGATGATCGTCATGGGCAAGATGAAGATCAAGCTCAAGGGCCGGCTCGCCTGGTACATGCACCGTGGCTACCACGGTCTGGCCATGCCGACCTGGAACCGCAAGATCCGCGTCTTCGCCGACTGGACCCTCGGCATGTTCCTCAAGCGCGAGGTCGTCTCCCTCGGTGCGCTGGAGACCCCCCGCGAGGAGTTCTACGAGGCCGCCAAGCCGGCGCCGGCTCCGGCCGCCGCCGCGGCACCGGCCCAGAAGGCCAAGGCCTCCTGACCCGGCTCGCCCGGTAGGACCCAGCAGGACCGAACGACCCGAAGGGGCCGCCCGCCATCCGTGGTGCGGGGGGCCCCTTCGGCGTGCCCCGGTGCCTTCGGGGCGCCTCCGCGGTGCCTCCCCGCGCCTGCTTACGCGGACCGCGGTCGGGGTAGAGCCTTGTGGCGGAGCTCTTCTGGAGGTGCGCCATGAACGACGCCGCGCCGCGGCTGGCCGCTCTTGCCGAGACCCTGCTGGGCGCCCCCCTGCCCGTCCGCGTCCGCGCGTGGGACGGCACCGAGGCGGGCCCGCCGACCGGCCCCGTGCTCGTCATCCGGCACCGCCGCGCCCTGCGCCGGATGCTGTGGAAGCCGGGCGAACTGGGGCTGGCCCGGGCCTGGGTCGCCGGCGACCTGACGGTCGAGGGGGACCTGTTCGAACTGCTCGACCGGGTGGCCGGCCTCCTGTGGGAGCGGCCCCCACGGAGCGGCCCGCCGCCCGCCGCCGTGCCGGGGGCGGCCAGGCTGCTGCGCGATCCGGCGCACCGGGCCGCCGTGCGCGATCTGGTCGCGCTCGCCCGGCCGCTGCCGCCGCCCGCGCCCCCCGCCGAGGAAGCCGTCCGCCGCGGCGGCCCCCGCCACTCCAAGGGCCGCGACCGCGCCGCCATCGGCCACCACTACGACGTCGGCAACGAGTTCTACGGCCACGTCCTCGGCCCCACGATGGTGTACTCCTGCGCCTACTGGAGCCCCGGCGGGACCCTGGAGCAGGCCCAGCACGACAAGCTCGACCTCGTGTGCCGCAAGCTCGCCCTGCGGCCGGGGGACCGGCTCCTGGACGTCGGCTGCGGCTGGGGCTCCATGGCCCTGCACGCCGCCCGCGAGTACGGCGCCCGGGTCACCGGCATCACGCTCTCCGGCGAGCAGGCCGCGTACGCCCGCAAGCGCGTCGCGGAGGAGGGGCTGGCCGACCTGGTCGAGATCCGGGTCCAGGACTACCGGGACGTCAAGGACGGCCCGTACGAGGCGATTTCCTCCGTCGGCATGGCCGAGCACGTCGGCGCCGACCGGTACCGCGAGTACGCCCGCACCCTGCACAAGCTGCTGCGGCCCGGCGGACGGCTGCTGAACCACCAGATCGCCCGGCCCCCCCAGCCGGACGAGGAGACGTACCGGATCGACGAGTTCATCGACGCCTACGTCTTCCCCGACGGGGAGCTCTCCCCGCTCGGCACGACCGTCGGCGAGCTGGAGCGGGCCGGCTTCGAGGTCCGGGACGTGGAGGCCCTGCGCGAGCACTACGCGCTCACCCTGCGGGCCTGGGTGGCCCGGCTGGAGGAGCGCTGGGAGGAGGCGGTACGGCTGACGTCGCCCGGGCGCGCCAGGGTCTGGCTGCTGTACATGGCGGCCTCGGCGCTCGGCTTCGAGCACGGCAGGCTCGGGGTCAACCAGGTCCTCGCGGTCAAACCCGTACCGCGGGGCGAGGCGGGGCTGCCGCTGCGGCTGCGCACCTGGGGCGCGTAGCCCGCGCCCGGACCGCGCAGGGCGCCCGTACGAACGCGAAGGGCCCCGGGGCGTGTGCCCCGGGGCCCTTCGCGTCGTCCCTGCGCCGTTACTCGGTCTTGATGGCGGTGAGCATGTTCAGCCGGGCAGCGCTGCGGGCGGGCCACATGGCCGCCAGGACGCCGACCACACCGGCGAGCAGGAGGAAGATCCCGATCCGGTCGTACGGGAGCACCAGCTCGTAGTTCGGGATCGACTTGCTGAAGGTGGTGCCGACGGCCCAGGCGAGGAAGATGCCGACGCCGATGCCGAGGATCGCGCCGAAGAGCGAGATGACCACGGCCTCCAGGCGGATCATGTTCTTGACCCGGCTGCGGTCGAGACCGATCGCCCGCAGCATGCCGATCTCCTGCTTGCGCTCGAAGACGGACATCGCCAGCGTGTTGACCACGCCGAGCACCGAGATGATCAGCGCCATGCCGAGCAGGCCGTACATGATGTTCAGGGCGAGGTTGACGATGCCGCCCATCTCGTTGCGCATGTCCTGCTGGGTGGCGATGCCGATCGCCGGGTTGTTGCCGAGCGCGTCCAGGATGGCCTTCTCGCCGGCCTTGGAGCCGCCGCCGGTGTTGACGTACACCTCGGGGATGTACTGGTCCTCGGTGTGCGCGGCGAGGACCTTGTCGTCGATGACGTACGGGGAGAGCAGGCCCTCCAGCTCCTTGTAGACGGCGCCGACCTTGAGCGTGGCCCGCTGGCCGTCGTCGAACATGACGTCGAGGGTGGAGCCGACCGAGAGCTTGGCCTTGGCCGCGGTCTTGTCCGCGACGGCGACCTCGCCCTTGCCCAGGCTGCTCAGCGAACCGCTGACGACGTCGATGTTGAGCATCTCGCCGATGGCGGCCGGGTTGACGCCCGACGCCGACATGTACTCATCACCGATCTTGAACGAACCGGCCGTCTGCGGGGAGACCGCCTTGATGCCGGGGGCCTTCGCCAGGGCCTCGGCGACGGACTTGTCGAGGCTGCCGATGCCGCCGTTCATGGAGATCTTGTAGTCGGCCTTGATCTTGTCCGTGCTCATCCGGTCCACGGCCTTGCCCATGGTGATGCCGACGACCGAGAGCGCGGTGACCAGGGTCAGGCCGATGGCCAGCGAGGCGGCCGTGACGGCCGTACGGCGCGGGTTGCGCAGGGCGTTCTGCGCGGCCAGCTTGCCGGGGACCCCGAAGACCTTCTGCAGCGGCGGCCGCAGGGCCGAGATGACCGGCCGCGACAGCAGCGGCAGCAGCACGATCAGACCGAGGAGCAGGAAGAACGCTCCGCCGCCGATGACCATCCGGCCGTCGCTGCTGCCCATGGACACGCCGAGCATGACCAGGCCGACGCCGATCAGGCCGAGGACGCTGCCGATGACGTTGCGCAGGACCAGGGACTTAGCCGTGGCCGGCAGGTGGGCGCTGCCCATGGCCGCGACCGGGGCGATCCGGCCGGTGCGCCAGGCGGGCACCAGCGCGGCGAGCACGGTGACCAGGACGCCGATGACCAGGGCCGCGACGATCGTGGTCGGGGCGATCACGAGGTCGCCGGCCGGGATCTTGGCACCGAGGGAGTCCATCAGGGACCGCATGCCGACCGCGAGGCCGATACCGGTGGCGAGGCCGATCGCGGCGGAGATGACGCCGACGACCGTGGCCTCGGCGAGCACCGAGCGGACGACCTGGCCGCGGTTGGCGCCGACGGCGCGCAGCAGGGCCAGCTCCTTGGTGCGCTGGGTGACCAGCATGGTGAACGTGTTGTAGATCAGGAAGACGCCGACGAAGAGCGAGATGAAGGCGAACATCAGCAGCATGGTGTTCATGCCGCTCATGCCCTTCTCGATGCCCTTGGCCTGGTCGGCGGCCAGCTGGGCGCCGGTCTGGGCCTTGGTGTTGTCGCTGTCGAGCAGCGGCTTGATCTCGGAGAGCAGCTGGTCGGCGCTGGTGCCGGCCTTGGCGCTGACGGAGAGCTCCTGGAAGTAGCCGGGCTTCACGTACAGCTGCTGCGCGACGGCGGTGTCGAAGAGCACCAGGCTGCCGCCGGCGTTGACCGAGCCGTCCTCGGTGGTGAAGACGCCGGTGAGGGCGTACTCCTTGACCGGGCCGTTGGTGGCGACGCGGACCTTGTCGCCGACCTTGTACTTGCCCTTGGACGCGGTCTCCTTGTCGAGGGCGATCTGGTCGTCCTTGGCCGGGCCGGTGCCGTCGGTGAAGGTGTAGCGGGGGTCCTTGCCGTCCTTGACGGGGGCGAAGTTGGAGCCCTTGTTCGCCCAGCCCTGGCCGATCAGCTTGCCGTTCTCGTCGCCGACGCCGGCGAAGCCGGAGACCCGGCCGCTCACGAGGTCGACGCCCTTGACGGCCCGGACCTTGTCGAGGGTCTGCTGGCTGATGCCCGGCTCGCCCTGCTTCTGGCCGTTCTCGTCGCGGGTCTGGCCGTACGAGGTGACGGAGACGGCGACGCCTTCGTAGCTCTTCGCGGACTGGTTGCTGAGGGACTTGCCGAGGGTGTCGGTGAAGACGAGGGTGCCGGAGACGAAGGCGACGCCGAGGACGACGGCGAGCACCGTCATCAGCAGTCTGGCCTTGTGCGCGAGCACGTTGCGCAGGGCGGTACGGAACATGGTGGAGGAGTCCAGGATGTCGGGGGGTCAGCGGAGGACTGGCGGAGGGGCAGTCCCTCAGCTGGTGCGGCCCTTGGCGTCGAAGGCCTTCATGCGGTCGAGCACGCCGTCGGCGGTGGGGCTGAGCACCTCGTCGACGATGCGGCCGTCCGCGAGGAAGATGACGCGGTCCGCGTAGGACGCGGCGACCGGGTCGTGGGTGACCATCACGACGGTCTGGCCGAGCTCGCGGACGGAGTTGCGCAGGAAGCCGAGGACCTCGGCGCCGGAGCGGGAGTCGAGGTTTCCGGTGGGCTCGTCGCCGAAGATGATCTCGGGGCGGGAGGCCAGGGCGCGGGCCACGGCCACGCGCTGCTGCTGGCCGCCGGAGAGCTGGGTGGGACGGTGGGAGAGCCGGTCGGAGAGGCCGACCATGGCGATCACCTTGTCCAGCCACTGCTTGTCGGGCTTGCGGCCGGCGATGTCCATGGGGAGCGTGATGTTCTCCAGGGCCGTCAGCGTCGGCAGCAGGTTGAAGGCCTGGAAGATGAAGCCGATCTTGTCCCGGCGCAGCTGGGTCAGCTGCTTGTCCTTCAGCGTGCCGAGCTCGGTGTCGCCTATGCGCACGGAGCCCGCGGAGAAGGTGTCCAGGCCGGCGACGCAGTGCATCAGCGTGGACTTGCCGGAGCCCGAGGGGCCCATGATCGCGGTGAACTGGCCCTGGGCGAAGTCGACGGAGACGTTGTCGAGCGCGACCACCTGGGTCTCGCCCTGGCCGTACACCTTGGAGAGCTGCGTGGCGCGGGCGGCCACGGCCTGGGCGGTGTGCTGGGGGGCGTAGTTCATGGTGGTCACGGAGGGACTCCTGTCGAGCGGCTGCTGCGGTGGGGCGGTACCCCTCAATCCTCGCCGTGGCCACCCCCGCTCGGGATCAGCCGGTGTGCCCGTTCCACAGTCCACTGGAGTCTGACCGGAGGGGGTGCCCGTCTCCTCCTCTGGTATGACAGACCCTGATGCGGCTCGGGGTGCGCGGCCGGCGGGCGGAGCCGCCCGAGGGGTGTCCGGAGGTCACCGGGAGCCGTCCGGGGACCGTCCGCGGATCCTCCGGGGGGCCCGGGAATCGTCCGAGGTCGCCCCAGGTGCGCCGGGGTGGCGTGGAGGGTGGCGGGCGGGGTGGCGCGGGCCATCGAAATCCCGTCATTCCCACAGCGTCGATCATCGCCGTCCGGAGCGGTCCGACCGTGCGTTCTCGGCCCTGACGACCCATCAAGCGCCAATAAAATCAGACAACATCGGAATGCCGGCCGCCTGGCGATCAAGGCGTTCCGGATAGGCTCGGCACAGCGTTCAAGGCTTTTCTGCACGGGAGTCGCCAGCCTGCCCGGATGGTGGAATGGCAGACACGGCGAGCTTAAACCTCGCTGACCTTCGGGTCGTGCCGGTTCAAGTCCGGCTCCGGGCACTCTCGCGACTCTTGCGCGGCTTCGCAGGGGATCTCCTCATTCATCCTCTGCGCTTTGCCATGCCTTCTCCTAAGATCCTCCTCCAGCAGTAGGGTGCTTTCTTTGCGAACGCATTACTCTTGACGCTAAGGCCGCGCACCGTGGCCATGGAGGAGTGAGATGAGGAGCAGTAACCCGGTCTTCTCGCGACGGGGGTTCAGCCGCGACAACGGTGGCTACGCGGGCTTCGGTACGCAGCAGCACGAACAGGCCGGGACCGCCGCCAACCCGTACGCGACCAACCCTTATGCGACCGACCCCGCAACGGGTATGCCGCAGGCGCCGGCGCGCACCAACGCGATGACCATCGACGACGTCGTGAGCCGTACGGCCATGACGCTCGGCACCGTCGTCCTGACGGCCGTCATCTCCTGGATCGTGCTCCCGGTCGACCCGGGCAACGTCAACAAGTCGTACATGATCGCCGTCGGCGCGGCGCTCGTCGCGTTCGTCTTCGCGATGATCCAGTCCTTCAAGGCCAAGCCGGTTCCGGCGCTGATCCTGGCCTACGCGGCCTTCGAGGGCGTCTTCCTCGGCGTCATCAGTTCCGCGGTCAGCACCTACATCGGTGCGGGCGTGGTGGTCCAGGCCGTCCTGGGCACGATGTGCGTCTTCGCGGGCGTGCTCTTCGCCTACAAGATGCGCTGGATCCGCGTGACCCGCCGCTTCTACGGCTTCGTGATGGCCGCGGCCATGGGCTTCGTCCTGCTCATGGTCGTCAACATGCTGTTCTCGATCTTCGCGGGCGGCGACGGCCTCGGCTTCCGCAGCGGCGGCCTCGGCATCCTGTTCGGTGTCATCGGCATCATCCTCGGCGCCTGCTTCCTGGCCCTCGACTTCAAGCAGGTCGAGGACGGTCTGGCGTACGGCGCTCCGCGTGAGGAGTCCTGGCTGGCGGCCTTCGGCCTCACCATGACCCTGGTGTGGATCTACCTGGAGATGCTGCGCCTGCTGTCGATCCTCCGGGGCGACTAGCAGGAGGTGCCGCCCGGCACCGCATGACGTCAGCACGGCGAAGGCCCCGCGAGCGCACCGCTCGCGGGGCCTTCGCGTGTCTGAGTGGGGTACGGGGGTCGGGGGCTTCGGAAGGGGGCAGGGGCTCAGCCGAGTCTGCGGGCGGCCCTGCGCAGGTCGTACTCGTGGATGATCGCCTTGGCCTGGCCGTACGACAGCTCGTGCGCGCCGAGGAGCCAGCTGACCTTCTCCTCGAACCGGACGAGGGAGGGGCCGTCGTCCACGGCGCGGAGCCAGTCGGAGACCTCACGACCGGTCGACTGCGGGATTCTGTCGATCATGTTGCGGTGCGTCTGCTCGGAGAACTCTACGGACATGGGCGCCTCCGGAAGGTTTGCCGTGCTGTTCTCTTCACGCCACCGTGCCGGAGAGTTCGCCCGTTGGCAATGGCGCCCGCGCGGCGCGTAAGGTCGGCCGGGTGCTTGATACTTCGCCCCTGACCGCCGCCGTGGAACGTTTCTCCGACCGGCTGCGGGCCGCGCCCCAGAGCCGGCTCCAGCGCGGGGCCGCCGCCGAGGCGCTGGAGCTGGCCCGGGAGCTCGCCGTACGGGCACAGCGCCTGGAGGACCCCGCGGGGGCGGCTCCGGCGCGCCTGATGCCGGACGCCGGGGTGTTCGTCGTCGGGGACCAGCTGGCGGTGGCCGGGCAGGACCTCGCCGAGGCGCTGCGCGGCGCACGCGAAGGGGAAAGCGCGACGGCCCCGTCCGAGGTGCTGGACGAGGCCGTGCGGCTGGTGGAGCAGGCGGAAGTCAGAGCGATGCGATGACGCGGTCCGCGAGGATGTAGACGTTGCTGTCCGGGTCCTCGGCGTCGCCGCAGGAGAAGGTCAGGGCGTAGGCGCCCGAGATGCCCGAGCCGCCCAGCAGGACCGGCGCGGTGCCCGAGCGCAGGGCCTCGGCGAGGCGCTCCGCGGTCTCCCGGTGGCCGGGGGTCATGCAGAGCGTGGTGCCGTCCGTGAAGACGTACACGTCCAGGGTGCCCAGCGGACCCGGGCGGACGTCCGCGAGGGCCGTACGGGCCTGCGCGAGCTCCTCCAGGCGGCTGACCGTGCGCTCGTGGTCGGCGCCGGGGTGCGGGGCCTGCACGGGCACGAAGTCGGGGTGCGAGGGGTGGCGCCGGCGGGCGGCCGCCAGCTCGGCGGAGTCCTCCGGGTAGTCGTCGAGGTCGTCACCGAGCACGGGCTCCAGCCCGACCATGTCGGCCTGCCGGGGGAGGAAGACCGGGCCGTCCTCGCCGCCCAGGCCGGGCAGGCCGCCCAGCAGGGAGGGAGCGTCGGCGGCGTCGCGGGCCTCCTGGGCGGCCCAGAAGGCGCGCGCCTCGGCGAGCTCGCGCTCGCGCTCCTCGGCGAGGGCCTCGGCGACGGCGGCTCGTATCTCGGCGGCGGGGGATTCCACGGCGCTGCGGGCGTGCGGGACGGTCGTACCGCGGGGGTGGGCCGACACGACCAGCTCACTGCGCAGGGCCGTGACCTGCTTGCGCAGGCCGTGGACGGCGTGCAGCGCAGCAGCGCCCACGGCCGTGGCAGCGGCCGTGGTCAGCAGCAGGGCAAGAGACATGGCGCTCACTGACTAACTCCTGATTGATTCGATCCCCCGACTTCCTACATCAGCTTGTCCTGACCTGGGAATGGCGTGCAGTGCATTACGTCACGAATTGGACAGGGCTTTCGTCCCGGAGCCCCTCCCCGAACACGGCCTGACCTGGGTAAATGCCGATCCCCCAGGACATAGGTCACATCCTGGGGGAGATTCGGTCACAGGTCGGCCGCGACGGGGTTAGATTCCGCGTCAGCAGGGAGAGGCGGATCCCGCGGATCCCTTGGGGGGACTGGGGGGACCGGCCGGTCGAGCCGATTTCCCCCTCCTCCGGGCCGATCTTCGCCCTAGCGGTGGGTAGTTGCCGCCTCACGCGGCTGCGGGCAGGTGCCGTCCTCGTTCCTCGGACGACCCCTACCCTCCGCTCCGGCTCAGCGGACGACCCCTACCCTCCGCTCCGGCTCAGCTCAGACGCTCGATGACCATGGCCATGCCCTGGCCGCCGCCCACGCACATCGTCTCCAGGCCGAACTGCTTGTCGTGGAACTGCAGGCTGTTGATCAGCGTGCCGGTGATGCGCGCACCGGTCATCCCGAAGGGGTGACCGACGGCGATGGCCCCGCCGTTGACGTTCAGCTTGTCCAGCGGGATCTCCAGGTCCCGGTAGGACGGGATGACCTGGGCCGCGAAGGCCTCGTTGATCTCGAACAGGTCGATGTCGCCGACGGTCAGGCCCGCCCGCTTCAGCGCCTGCTTCGACGCCTCGACCGGGCCCAGGCCCATGATCTCGGGAGAGAGGCCGGTGACACCGGTGGAGACGATCCGGGCCAGCGGGGTCAGGCCCAGCTCCCGCGCCTTGGTGTCGCTCATGATGACGAGCGCGGCGGCGCCGTCGTTGAGCGGGCAGCAGTTGCCGGCCGTGACCAGGCCGTCGGGGCGGAAGACGGGCTTGAGGCCCGAGACGCCCTCCAGGGTGACCCCGGCGCGCGGGCCGTCGTCGGTGGAGACGACGGTGCCGTCCGGGGTCGTGACCGGGGTGATCTCGCGGGCCCAGAAGCCGTTCTTGATGGCTTCCTCGGCCAGGTTCTGGGAGCGGACGCCGAACTCGTCCATGTCCTGGCGGGTCACGCCCTTGAGGCGGGCCAGGTTCTCGGCGGTCTGGCCCATGGAGATGTAGGCGTCCGGGATCAGGCCGTCCTCGCGCGGGTCGTGCCAGGAGGAGCCGGTGCTCTGCGAGACGGCGGTCGTACGGGCCTCCGCGTCGGCGAAGAGCGGGTTGTGCGTGTCCGGCAGGCCGTCCGAGGAGCCCTTCATGAACCGGGAGACCGTCTCGACGCCCGCGGAGATGAAGACGTCGCCCTCGCCGGCCTTGATGGCGTGCAGCGCCATGCGGGAGGTCTGGAGCGAGGAGGAGCAGTAGCGGGTGATCGTGGTGCCCGGCAGGTAGTCCATGCCCATCTGCACGGCCACGATGCGGGCCAGGTTGTGGCCCTGCTCGCCGCCGGGGAGGCCGCAGCCGAGCATCAGGTCGTCGATCTGGCGCGGGTCCAGCTCGGGGACCTTGGCGAGGGCGGCCTGGATGATCGTCGCGGTCAGGTCGTCGGGGCGGACGTCCTTGAGGGACCCCTTGCCGGCGCGCCCGATCGGGGAGCGGGCGGCGGAAACGATGACTGCTTCGGGCATCGGGGCTCCAAGGGGGTGAGTTGCGGCTCGTTGCGGGACCGCATGCGAAGTTACCGGCCCGTACGGTCCAGGTCACGGCCCCTGTGATGTGATGCGGGCCGCACTCGTGGGCGGGCGCGGGGCCGGGGCCGCGGCCGGGCCCCGGCGGGGGCGGCGGACCGGGCTCGTGACCGGCCCGGGATCAGGACACCGGTGTCTCCGGCGCCCCGGCCCCGGCCCCGGCCTCGGCTCCGGCGTGGGCCGGGTCCGGGTCCGTGGCCGGTACCCGCCGGCGGCGGCGGTGCTTGAGCAGGACCCAGGGCCCGCGGGCCGCGGTGACCTCCGTGCCGGCCTGGCCCGCGGCGGCGGATGCGGCCTTGGCCACCGGGAGCATGTCCTCGTTGCGGGACACGTCCAGCCGGTCGGACTCCGGCCACAGCGCCAGGGCCGCGCAGAGGGTGGGCAGGACGGCCATCGCGGCGGTCGCGTAGCCCTCCGCCGAGGGGTGGTAGGAGTCCGGGCCGAACATCTCGCGCGGGTTGGCGGCGAACTCGGGGCCCAGCAGGTCCCCCATGGAGACCGTACGGGCGCCCAGCGCGACCACTCCTATGGTCTGGGCGGCGGCCAGCTGGCGCGAGACCCGGCGGGCCAGCCAGCGCAGCGGCTGGTACACCGGCTCGATGGTGCCCAGGTCCGGGCAGGTGCCGACCACGACCTCGGAGCCCGCGAGCCGCAGCCGGCGTACGGCCGAGGTCAGCAGCCGCACCGACTGGGTCGGCGGCATCCGGCGGGTCACGTCATTGGCGCCGATCATGATCACGCAGACGTCCGGGGGCGGCTCGTCCCCGTCGAGCAGCAGGCCCGTCTGGCGGTCCAGGTCGTCCGACATGGCACCGGACAGCGCGACGTTGCGCAGTTGCACCGGCCGCTCGGCCACGGCGGCCAGCCCCGAGGCCAGCAGGGCCCCCGGGGTCTGTCTCGCCCTGCGCACGCCGAGGCCCGCGGCCGTGGAGTCGCCCAGCATGCCCAGCCGCAGCGGGCCCGGGCTCAGCTCGGGTCCGCCGAACTCGCTCCCGTACAGCCCGTCCGCGCGCGGCGGATCGGGCAGGCCGGTGCCGACCGTCCGCTTGGCGAACTGCATCTCCGCCACCACCAGTCCGACCGCGGCGGCCCCGACCAGCCCGAGCCCGCCGCCGCCGTACGCCGCACCCGCCGCGATCCGGCGGGCCGTCCTCGCCCTGGACACCCTTCGAGCCACCTCGCTTTCGTGCCTGGCCCCGTTGACCTACCTGCCCCGTACTGCCGGTCGGCCAATCCCTTTACGCATACTCTGGCCGGACCTCCCGGAGAACCCGTGGAGTCCCCTCCTTGGAGAACATGGTGCAATTCCACGACTCGATGATCAGCCTCGTCGGCAACACCCCGCTGGTGAAGCTCAACCGTGTGACCGAAGGCCTCCAGGCCACCGTCCTTGCGAAGGTCGAGTACTTCAACCCGGGCGGGTCCGTGAAGGACCGGATCGCCGTCCGGATGATCGAGGCCGCCGAGCAGAGCGGAGCCCTCAAGCCCGGTGGCACCATCGTGGAGCCCACGAGCGGCAACACGGGTGTCGGACTCGCCATCGTGGCCCAGCAGAAGGGCTACAAGTGCATCTTCGTCTGCCCTGACAAGGTGTCCATGGACAAGATCAACGTGATGCGCGCGTACGGCGCCGAGGTCGTGGTCTGCCCGACCGCCGTCGACCCCGAGCACCCGGACTCGTACTACAACGTGTCCGACCGCCTCGCGCGCGAGCCCGGCGCCTGGAAGCCCGACCAGTACAGCAACCCGAACAACCCCCGTTCGCACTACGAGACCACCGGTCCCGAGCTGTGGGAGCAGACGGACGGGAAGATCACCCACTTCGTCGCGGGCGTCGGCACGGGCGGCACGATCTCCGGCACCGGCAACTACCTCAAGGAGGTCAGCGGCGGGAAGGTCAAGGTCATCGGCGCCGACCCCGAGGGCTCGGTCTACTCCGGCGGCACGGGCCGCCCGTACCTCGTCGAGGGCGTCGGCGAGGACTTCTGGCCGACCGCCTACGACCCGAACGTGACCGACGAGATCATCGCGGTGTCCGACA
This sequence comes from Streptomyces sp. NPDC051183, assembly GCF_040682455.1. NCBI lineage: Bacteria > Bacillati > Actinomycetota > Actinomycetes > Kitasatosporales > Streptomycetaceae > Streptomyces > Streptomyces sp. NPDC051183. The sequence continues at coordinate 71,127 of NZ_JBFBBA010000002.1, read as the reverse complement.
AGGACTCCTTCCAGATGACCCGCCGCCTCGCGAAGGAGGAGGGCCTGCTGGTCGGCGGCTCCTGCGGCATGGCGGTCGTCGCGGCGCTGCGGGCGGCCGAGGGCCTGGGCCCGGACGACGTGGTCGTCGTCCTGCTGCCGGACAGCGGCCGGGGCTACCTCAGCAAGATCTTCAGCGACGAGTGGATGGCCGGTCACGGCTTCCTGGAGGAGGCGGGCCCCGCCGCCCGCATCGGCGAGGTGCTGAACGACAAGGAGGGCGGCATTCCGTCCCTCGTCCACATGCACCCCGAGGAGACCGTCGGCGAGGCCATCGAGGTCCTGCGCGAGTACGGCGTCTCGCAGATGCCGATCGTCAAGCCGGGCGCCGGCCACCCCGACGTGATGGCCGCCGAGGTCATCGGCTCGGTCGTGGAGAAGGAACTGCTGGCTGCGCTGTTCGCCAAGCAGGCCTCGCTGAGCGACCCGCTGGAGAAGCACATGAGCGCGCCGCTGCCGCAGGTCGGCTCCGGCGAGCCGGTCTCCGAGCTGATGGCCGTGCTGGGCGAGGCGGACGCGGCGATCGTGCTGGTCGAGGGCAAGCCGACCGGTGTGGTGAGCCGTCAGGACCTGCTGGCGTTCCTCGCGAAGGGCAGCAAGTAGCCGTTACGGGAGCGGGTGCGTCCGTCGCGCAAACGGTACGGGCCCGTCACGCAACGGCAGCACCCGCTTAACAAGGCTCCGGCACAGTGGTGGTTGTCGGCAGGGAAGCCCGGGGAACCGGGAACCCGGCCGACACCACGAACGACGTCGGCGCGACTCCGGAGCGGCTCCCGGACGGCGCGGGCGTCACGGACGCGCGGACGGCCCTGACCCGGCCCGTGTCCTTCGCGGGGACCGCCGTCGTCCCGCCCCCGGGCAACCGGGGTGCGGCGGTCCCCGCGCTGTCCGTTTCCGGGCTTCCTAGTCCTGCGGTTCGCGGTCGCGGCGGCCCAGGCCCAGGGTCTTCCTGGCGTGGATGAAGTTCACGCCGAGGATCCCCGCCCAGGCCACCAGCAGGCCGTTCAGGTTCGCGTGGGCCGCGCCGATGGCGGACAGCGGGATCGCCAGGACCAGCGTGACGATGGCGAAGCCGAAGCGCTCGCCGAAGTTCCCCTCCGCCGGGTCGGGGCGGCCGGAGCCGCCGCGGGCGGCGAGCAGGCGGTCCTCCGCGAGCCGGCGCCGGACCTGGGTGTCGACCTTTTCGACGAAGGAGTCCACCAGCGCGGACTCGTACTCCGGGCCCAGTTCCCGCCGGGCCTCCAGCGTGGCGTCGAGTTCCTTCTTCAGCTCTTGAGGCTCCATCCCGCCAGCCTAGGAACCGGCGGGCGCACCGGCACTGGTGCTAGCCCCCGTCTCGGGGAGCGGTCCGCGGCTTGCCGTCCTGCATAACCGCATGCAGAGTGCTGGGTGACTGAATATTCACGGGACTGAGGGGGACGGGATGGGCGAGAACCCGGCCGCGCGGCTGCAGAAGCTGTTCGAGGGGCACCGGCTCACGCCGACCCAGCGGCGGATCGCGCACTGCATGGTGCGCGGGGCGGCGGAGGTGCCCTTCCTGTCGAGCGTGGAGCTCGCCGAGCTGGCCGGGGTGAGCCAGCCCTCGGTGACCCGCTTCGCGGTGGCGCTCGGCTTCGACGGATACCCGGCGCTGCGGCGCCACCTGCGGGAGGTGGCCCCCGCCGAGCGGGTCGCCACCGTGCAGGAGGACTCGTACAACGAGTACCAGCAGGCCGTGCAGGGGGAGATCGAGAACCTGCGGCAGCTCGCGGCCGTGCTCGCCGATCCCTCGCCCGTGCAGGAGGCCGGCCGGCTGCTCGCCGCGTCGGCGCCGCTGCCGGTGCTGGGTCTGCGGGCGGCGTCCTCGCAGGCGCGCGGGTTCGCGTACTTCGCCGCGAAGGTGCACCCGGACGTACGGCTGCTCGACGAGGGCGGCTCGATGCTCGTGGACCGGATCGATGCCGCCGTGGCGGCCGGGGCCTCGGCGCTGCTGTGCTTCGCGCTGCCCCGGCACCCCAAGGAGGTGTCGGAGGCCCTGGAGCACGCCCGGGCGGCCGGGCTGACCGTGGTGACGGTCGCCGACTCCGCCTTCGCCCCCGTGGCCGCGTACTCGGACCTGCTGATCCCGGCCCCGGTCGGGACCGGGCTGGCCTTCGACACGGCGTGCGCGCCGATGCTGCTGGGGCGGGTGCTGCTGGAGGCGATGGCGGACGCCCTGCCGGACGCGCAGGCGAGGCTGGAGGCGTTCGACGCGCGGGCCGCGGCGCGCGGGCTGTTCGTGGAGTGACCCCGGGGCGGTGGCCCGCCGCAAGCTGACCCGCGAAGGCACCCTGTTTCTGGACAGTGAGGGCTTGTCGAAGTTGCGTCCGCCGGGTCACCCTGACGCCCGGGCCACCGGATCGGCCGGCCCCGGTGCCACCACCGAGGCCCACACCGTCTTGCCGGGCACCCTCGGCGACACGCCCCAGTCGCGCGCCAGCGCCCGTACGACCGCCAGCCCGCGCCCGCCCTCCGCGACCCACGGCACGGCGGGCGCCGGCCCGTCCGGCGGCACCCTGTCCCCGCAGGTGTCGCTCACCATCACGCGCACCGTCCGCCGCCGGTCATACGCCAGCCGCACCTCGAAGTCCCGCCCGGGCACCCGGCCGTGCAGCACGGCGTTGGCCGCCAGTTCGGCGACGACGAGCGCGACGTCGTCGGAGAGCGGGCAGCCGTAGGGCACCCCCCAGAGGTCCAGCTGCGCCTGTGCGAGGCGCCGCGCGAGCCGGGCGCCCCGGGGCGTCGCACTGAACCGCTGCGTGAAGTCCAGTGCCATGTCACTCAATTCGGTCGTCACCTCACCGAGAGTGGTCGGGCCGCCGTACGCTTTCCAGTGACCCCGGCGTGACGCCCATCCGCCGTAGGGGTCTCGACGTGTGCGTGTACGGCTTGTACGGACGAGGGCGGTTCAGCGTATGAACGACCTGTCAGACCGCGAGGAACGACCGGAGCGCCCGGTCGAGGTGGACGGCACCGCCCACCTCTTCCACGCCCTGCGCAAACAGATCAAGGTCCTGCGGGAGGCTGCCGGACTCTCCCAGAAGGAACTGGCCGCCAAGCTCAACGTCAGCGAGGACCTGATCGGCGCGATCGAGCGGGGGGTGCGGCTTCCGCAACCGGATCTGCTGGAGCGGGCGGATGCGGTCCTGGGGGCGCGGGGTGTCCTGCTGGCGGCGGTTCCGGACGTCAAGGAGGCCCTGAAGAAGGCCCGGGTGCGGCATCCGGATTGGTTTCGGAGCTACGCCGAGGCGGAGGCCGTCACCCAAGCCCTGCACGAGTACGGGTACCAGGCTGTCCCGGGTCTGCTGCAGACGGAGCGTCACGCACGGGAGATCTTCGCTCAACGCCGCCCGCTGCTGGACGAGGCCACGATCGAGAAGCGGGTACAGGACCGATTGTCCCGCCAGCAGATCTTCGAGCGGTGGCCGTCACCCACCTTCAGTTTCATCCTCGATCAGAATCTGCTCGAACGGCGTGTAGGTGGGCTCGACATCCATCGCGAGCAGCTCCAACGGATTCTGCACATCGGTCGGTTGCGAACGGTGGAGCTCCAAGTGCTGCCTTATTCGCGGGGTGCGCATGCTGCGATGGACGGCGCATTCACCTTGCTCCATCCCAAGGGCCGCCAACAGATTGCGTACTACGAGGTGTACGGCCGCCCCCACCTGATCACCGACCCTGATCAAGTCCGCATCATGGCCGAGCGCTGTGGGATCATCCGGGCACAGGCGCTCGCGCCAGACGAGTCCCTCGCCCTGATCGAGAAGACGCTGGGAGAAACCAGATGAACACTACCGACCTGGCCTGGTTCAAGAGCAGCTACAGCACCGGCGAGGGCGGCAACTGCATCGAAGTCGCCTACGACTGGCGGAAGTCCAGCTACAGCAGCGGCGAAGGCGGCCAGTGCGTAGAGGTTGCCGCCTGCGCCCACTCCGTCCACGTCCGGGACTCCAAGGTGACCGGCGGCCCGGAGCTGGCGGTCGCTCCCGCCGCGTGGGCGGACTTCGTCACAGCAGCGCGCGCGTAAAGCCGCCGCCCGCCTCCGCCGCGATCTCCGTGAGGCTCTGCGCTGGGCGGGCCATGGCGAAGCGGACCTCGCCCGAGGCGGTCACGGTGAAGCCGTGGACCGCCGGGCGGGGGAGGCTGTTGTAGCCGTAGTGGGCCGTGAAGGCGTACGCGCCCGTGTCGGGGACGGCGATCAGGTCCCCGGGGGACAGGAGCGGCAGCTCCCGCGCCGACGCCAGCAGGTCGCCCGCGAAGCAGGCCGGGCCCGCGATGTCCTGGGCGACTGGCGCACCGGTCAGCGGGGCTCCCTTCGCGTCGTACGGCAGGATCCGCAGCGGCCATGCCGCCGGGGCGTAGACCGTACGTGTGGCCAGTTGGACCCCGGCGTGCGTGAGCGCGATGGGCCGCCCGCCGGTGACCTTCGTGTACTCGACCCGCGACAGCACCAGCCCGTGCTTGGCCAGCAGGGACCGGCCGAACTCGGTGACCAGCCCGTAAGCGCCCGAGAAGAGGGCGGGGACCGCCTCGCGCAGGGCCGCCACGTACTGCGCGTACGTCGGGGTCTCGGCGTCCGAGCCGAAGTTCACCGGCAGGCCGCCGCCGATGTCGAGGGTGTCGACCTGGCGGCGCCCGGCCGCCGCGTTGATCTCCTCGGCCAGGGCGTGCAGCTCCCGCACCCCCTCGGCGGCGAGGGCCGGCGGGACGCCCTGGGAGCCCGAGTGGACGTGCAGCCGGGTGAGCCACGGCCGGTCCAGGTAGGCCCGTACGAGCCACTCGCGCGCGCCCGGATCGCGCAGGGCGGTGCCGAACTTCGAGGTCGCCGTGGCGGTGGAGAGGGCGCCGATGGTGCCCGCGCCGGTCTGCGGGTTGATCCGTACGCCGATCGGGGAGCGGGTCGGCGCCGAGGCGACGAGCGCGTCGAGCCGCTCCAGCTCCTGGGGGTTGTCGGCGTTGACGGCGATGCCGAGGGCGAGGGCCTCGCGCAGTTCGGCGGGGGTCTTGGCGGGGGAGTCGAGGACGGTGTGCTCCGGCGCGACCCCGGCCGCCCGGGCCAGCGCCAGCTCGCCGGGGCTGGCCACCTCGCAGCCGAGCCCGGCGTCGGCGAGCAGCGCGAGCACCGGGACGAGCGGGGCGGCCTTGACCGCGAAGGCGTGCAGCACGGGCGTGCCGGGCGGGAGCGCGGCCGCGAAGGCCCCGGTCAGGGCTGCGGCCGAGGCGCGGATCCCGGCCACGTCCAGCAGGCAGACCAGGGGCTCGGAGCCGTCCGCCCCGCCCACGAGGCCCTGCTCGACGGCGGCTCGTACGGCCAGATCACGACGTGCGGCGGCGCGTTCCGTGTCCATGTCCGCCATCCCATCATCCGGCGGGGCCGCCCGCAGCTGTTGACTGAATCTATTCAGGGCGCCAGGATGTGAATGGAAATACCAACATCGGAGGAGGCACCGCCATGTCAGGACCCCGCCCCGTACGTGCAGCGCGAGGCACGGAGCTCAGCACCCTGGGATGGCAGCAGGAGGCCGCCCTGCGGATGCTGCAGAACAACCTCGACCCCGAGGTCGCCGAACACCCCGACAAGCTCGTCGTCTACGGCGGCACCGGCAAGGCCGCCCGTGACTGGCGCTCGTACGACGCGATGGTCCGCACCCTTCAGACCCTCAAGCAGGACGAGACGATGCTCGTCCAGTCCGGCCGTCCGGTCGGCGTCATGCAGACCCACGAGTGGGCGCCGCGCGTCCTGCTCGCGAACTCCAACCTGGTCGGCGACTGGGCCAACTGGGAGGAGTTCCGCCGCCTGGAGAACCTGGGCCTGACCATGTACGGCCAGATGACGGCCGGTTCGTGGATCTACATCGGCACCCAGGGCATCCTCCAGGGCACCTACGAGACCTTCGCCGCCGTCGCCGCGAAGAAGTTCGGCGGCACCCTGGCCGGCACCATCACCCTCACCGCCGGCCTCGGCGGCATGGGCGGCGCCCAGCCGCTGGCCGTGACCATGAACGACGGCGTCGCGATCTGCATCGACGTCGACCCGCGCGCCATCGAGCGCCGCATCGAGCACCGCTACCTGGACGTGAAGGCCGACAACCTCCGCCACGCGCTCCAGCTGGCCGTCGAGGCCCGCGACGCCCGCAAGCCGCTCTCCATCGGCCTGCTCGGCAACGCCGCCGAGCTGCTGCCGCAGATGCTCGCGGAAGGCGCGCCCATCGACATCGTGACCGACCAGACGAGCGCGCACGACCCGCTCGCCTACCTGCCCGTCGGCGTCGACTTCGACGACATGGCGACCTTCGCCGCCAAGGACCCGGCGGGCTTCACCACCCGCGCCCGCGAGTCCATGGCCAAGCACGTCGAGGCCATGGTCGGCTTCATGGACGCCGGCGCCGAGGTGTTCGACTACGGCAACTCCATCCGCGGCGAGGCCCAGCTGGCGGGCTACGACCGGGCGTTCGACTTCCCCGGCTTCGTCCCGGCCTACATCCGCCCGCTGTTCTGTGAGGGCAAGGGCCCCTTCCGGTGGGCCGCCCTGTCCGGCGAGGCCTCGGACATCCACAAGACCGACAAGGCGATGCTCGAACTCTTCCCGGAGAACGAGTCCCTGCACCGCTGGATCAAGATGGCCGGCGAGCGCGTCCACTTCCAGGGCCTGCCCGCGCGCATCTGCTGGCTCGGCTACGGCGAGCGCGACAAGGCCGGCGAGCGCTTCAACGACATGGTCGCCGACGGCACCCTCGCCGCCCCGCTGGCCATCGGCCGCGACCACCTCGACTGCGGCTCGGTGGCCTCCCCGTACCGCGAGACCGAGGCCATGCTCGACGGCTCCGACGCGATCGCCGACTGGCCGCTGCTCAACGCCATGGTCAACGTCGCCTCCGGCGCCTCCTGGGTCTCCATCCACCACGGCGGCGGCGTCGGCATGGGCCGCTCGATCCACGCGGGCCAGGTCACGGTCGCCGACGGCACCGCGCTGGCCGGCGAGAAGATCCGCCGCGTCCTCACCAACGACCCCGGCATGGGCGTCATCCGCCACGTCGACGCCGGCTACGACATCGCCGAGTCCGTGGCCGACGAGCGCGGGGTGCGGGTCCCGATGCGCGAGGGCGACTCCGCGTGAGCGAGCCAGACTTCCCGGCCCCCCGCGCCTCGGGCGACGGCGCGGGCGGCTCGTTCCACAGCATGTGGAACGAGCTCGCGCCCATCGGCCGCGACGCGGGCTCGGGCGGGTACCGCCGCTACGCCTGGACCGGGGCCGACGCCGACTGCCGGAACTGGTTCCAGGAGCAGGCGCAGGCGCGCGGGCTGACGTACGAGACCGACCGCAACGGCAACCAGTGGGCCTGGCTCGGCGACCCCCTCGCCGGGGACGCCGTGGTCACCGGCTCGCACCTGGACTCCGTACCCGACGGCGGGGCCTTCGACGGCCCCCTCGGGGTGGTGTCCTCCTTCGCGGCCCTCGACGAACTCCGCAGGAGGGGCGCGGAGTTCTCCAGGCCGCTCGCCATCACCAACTTCGGTGACGAGGAAGGGGCCCGCTTCGGCCTCGCCTGCGTCGGCTCCCGGCTCGCCGCCGGGCAGCTGACCCGGGAGAAGGCGTACGAGCTCCGCGACGCCGACGGCATCTCCCTGCCCCGGGCCATGGAGGCCGCCGGGTACGACCCCGAGGCCATCGGGGCCGACCCGGAGCGCCTGGCCCGCATCGGAGCCTTCGTCGAACTGCACGTGGAGCAGGGCCGGGCACTCGACCTGTCGGGGGACCGCGTCGGCATCGCCTCCGCGATCTGGCCGCACGGCCGCTGGCGGTTCGACTTCCGGGGCGAGGCCAACCACGCGGGCACCACCCGTCTGGTGGACCGCCGCGACCCGATGCTCACGTACGCGGCGACCGTGCTGGCCGCCCGCAGCGAGGCGGCCCTCGCCGGGGCCGTCGCCACCTTCGGCAAGATCGCGGTCGAGCCCAACGGGGTCAACGCCATCCCCTCGCTGGTGCGCGGCTGGCTCGACTCCCGCGCCGCCGACCAGGCCACCCTCGACACGGTGGTCACCGGCATCGAGAAGGCCGCCCGCGAGCGCGCCGAGCAGGACGGGATCGACCTGGACATCGTCCGGGAGTCCTTCACCCCGGTCGTCGAGTTCGAGCACGCCCTGCGCGACGAGATGAACCGGATCCTGGGCGGGGCCGTCCCCGTCCTCGGCACCGGGGCGGGACACGACGCCGGAATCCTCTCCGCCGCCGTCCCGACGGCGATGCTGTTCGTACGCAACCCCACCGGCGTCTCCCACTCCCCGCGGGAGTTCGCCGCCGAGGACGACTGCGTGGCCGGTGTCCTCGCCCTCGCCGACGTACTGGAAGGCCTGGCATGTCGCTGACGACGTACTGGCTGGAGCACGCCTGGCTCGGCACCCACGTCGAGCCGGGCGTCGCCCTGGACGTGTCCGCGGACGGCAGGATCGCCGCCGTACGCACCGGGGCCGAGACCCCGCCGCCCGGGGCGGAGGTGCTGCGCGGCCTCACCGTCCCGGGCCTGGCCAACGCCCACAGCCACGCCTTCCACCGGGCCCTGCGGGGCACGGTCCAGGTCGGCTCCGGCACCTTCTGGACCTGGCGCGACTTCATGTACAAGGTCGCCCAGAACCTCACCCCCGACTCGTACTTCGCGCTCGCCCGCGCGGTGTACGCCGAGATGGCGCTGGCCGGCATCACCAACGTCGGCGAGTTCCACTACGTCCACCACGCCCCCGGCGGTGCGCCCTACGCCGATCCGAACGCCATGGGCGAGGCCCTGATCGAGGCCGCCGCCGCAGCCGGCATCCGGATCACCCTGCTGGACACCGCGTACCTGTCGGCGGGCTTCGGGCAGGCCCCGAACGAGCACCAGCTGCGCTTCTCCGACGGCACCGCCGAGGCATGGGCCGAGCGGGTCTCCGCCCTCAAGCCCCGCGAGCACGCCCTGATCGGAGCCGCGGTCCACTCGGTGCGCGCCGTGCCCGCCGACCAGCTCTCCACCGTGGCGGGCTGGGCCGAGGAGCGCGAGGCGCCGCTGCACGTCCACCTCTCCGAGCAGACCGCCGAGAACGACGCGTGCCAGGCCGCGCACGGGCGCACCCCGACCCAGCTCCTCGCCGACCACGGCGTGCTGGGCCCGCGCACCACCGGCGTGCACAACACCCACCTCACCGACGCGGACATCGCCCTCCTGGGCGGCACCACGACCGGCACGTGCATGTGCCCCACCACCGAACGGGACCTCGCCGACGGCATCGGTCCGGCGGTGCGCCTCCAGCACGCGGGCAGCCCGCTCTCGCTGGGCAGCGACAGCCATGCCGTGATCGACCTGCTCGAAGAGGCCCGTGCGATGGAGCTCAACGAGCGCCTGCGGAGCCGGACGCGCGGGCACTGGACGGCGAACTCCCTGCTCACGGCGGCCACCGCCGATGGCCATGCGGCGCTCGGCCGACCCGACGCGGGCCGCCTGGAGGCGGGCGCGCTCGCGGACTTCACCACGATCGCCCTGGACTCCGTCCGCACGGCCGGACCGCTGCCGAGGCTCGGCGCCGAGACGGCGGTCTTCGCCGCGACGTCCGCGGATGTCCGCCACACGGTGGTCGGAGGCCGCCACGTGGTCCGCGACGGCCACCACATCCTGGTCGAGGACGTCCCGTCGGCCCTGACCGAAGCCATCGCCGCCCTGCGCGGCTGACCCCGGGGCTCGCCCCGGACCCCGCGCCTCAAACTCCCCCAGCTACCGCTGGGAGGTGCCCCCTGGCGAGGCTGGATTCTCGGCTGATGCCGCCCTGCCAGGTGCAGCACCCGCCAGGCGGCATCGGCGCAGATCCAGCCCCGCCGGCGTTTGAGGCGCGGGGTCTGGGGCCGAGCCCCAGGTACCACCGAGAGGAACCCCCGTGACCACCACCCTCGTCACCAACATCGGCAGCCTCGTCACCAACGACCCCGCACTGGGCGACGGCTCCCCCCTCGGCCTGATCACCGACGCGGCCCTCGTCATCGAAGACGGCAAGACGGCCTGGGTCGGCCCCGCCGGCAAGGCGCCGGCGGCGGACGAGACGTTCGACGCGACCGGCCGGGCCGTCATCCCCGGCTTCGTCGACTCCCACTCGCACCTCGTCTTCGCGGGCGACCGCACCGCCGAGTTCAACGCGCGGATGTCCGGCCGCAGCTACTCCGCCGGAGGCATCCGCACCACCGTCGCCGCCACCCGTGCCGCCACCGACGCCGAGCTCGAAGCCAACCTGCTGCGCCACCTCGACGAGGCCCGCCGCCAGGGCACGACCACCTTCGAGACCAAGTCCGGCTACGGCCTCACCGTCGCGGACGAGGCCCGCGCCCTGCGCATCGCCGCCGCGCACACCGAGGAGGTCACCTACCTCGGCGCGCACATCGTCTCCCCGGACTACGCCGAGGACCCCGCCGGCTACGTCGACCTCGTCACCGGCGAGATGCTCGCGGCCTGCGCCCCGTACGCCCGCTGGGTGGACGTCTTCTGCGAGAAGGGCGCCTTCGACGGCGACCAGGCCCGCGCGATCCTCACCGCCGGCGCCGCCGCCGGGCTGATCCCGCGCGTCCACGCCAACCAGCTCTCCTACGGCCCGGGCGTCCAGCTCGCCGTCGAGCTCGAAGCCGCCTCCGCCGACCACTGCACCCACCTCACCGACGCCGACGTCGACGCCCTCGCGCAGGCGGCCGCGACCACGGTCGCCACCCTGCTGCCCGGCGCCGAGTTCTCCACCCGCGCCCAGTGGCCCGACGCCCGCCGCCTGATCGACGCGGGCGCCACCGTCGCGCTGTCCACGGACTGCAACCCCGGTTCCTCCTACACGAGTTCCATGCCGTTCTGCATCGCGCTCGCCGTACGGGACATGCGCATGACCCCCGACGAGGCCCTGTGGTCCGCGACCGCGGGCGGCGCCCGCGCCCTGCGCCGTACCGACATCGGCACCCTCGCCCCCGGCTCGCGCGCGGACCTGGCCCTGCTCGACGCCCCCAGCCACGTCCACCTCGCCTACCGCCCCGGTGTCCCGCTGGTCTCCGCCGTCTGGCAGAAGGGCGTCCGCGTGGCCTGATTCCGCCCGGCCTGCGGGCCGTTGATCCGGGGCTGTCCTTTGTCTTCCCTCCGTAAGGTCCCGGGCGTACCTTGAGCCACCAATCTGAGGTGCCGTCAGTAACTTGTGGCTTGAGGGGAAGACGAAGGTGTCCGACCGGAAACGCTCCACCGCTCTCGCACTGGCCTCCGTGCTGGCCGGATCGGCCGTACTGCTGGCCGCCCCCGCAGCCCACGCCGCCGTCGTCGACGTCAAGTACGACTGCAAGACCCCGATCGGGGACAAGTCGGCGGTCTCGCCCATCGACATCAAGGCGGTCAAGGAGGGCGACGGCTACAAGCTGACGATGTCCTTCCAGAAGGGCGTCTCCTCCAGCCCCATCGAGCTCGGCAAGGGCGCGATGAGCCCCAGCGCGGTCATCCTCGTCGACGGCGCCGAGAAGGTGTCCGTCCCCGTCTCGGGCCCGCCCAACCCCGAGGCAGTGCCCGCAGAGACACCCATCAGGATCACCGACCTCTCGGGCACCTACACGCCCAAGGAGAGCGGCAAGGTCACCTTCACCGCCGGCGTCCTCACCATCAAGGCCATGGGCACGACGACCACCTGCACCCCCGGCAACGGCCCCAAGCCCTCCCTGGAGCTGGAGGTGACGGCCCCCGCCGGCGCGGGCAAGGACACCGCCCCGCAGTCCGGGAGTTCCGCCGGGAACACCCTCCCGCAGACCGGCCCCGCCGACTCCGCCATCGCCCTCGGCACCCTCGGCGCCACCGTGCTGCTCTCCGGCGCCGCCGGAGTGCTCTGGCTGACCCGGCGCGGCCGGCGGGCCACGTCCTGAACGGAGCACCCCAGGCCATGCCCGTGCTCCACGTCCCCGCCCCGAGCCCCCGCCGGGTCCTCCCCGTCCGCCGCCTGTGCCTCGCCGCCCTCGTGCCGCTCCTCGCCGCCGCCGCGCTGTACGGCGCCCCCGCGCGCGCCGACGAGCCGGGCTGGACCGCCGAGCCCGCCGCCGGGCGCACCGCCGCCCGGCCGTACTTCTACCTCGCGGGCACCCCCGGCACCGTGCTGGAGGACCGGCTCGCCCTCGCCAACACCACCGACCAGGAGCGCACCGTCACCCTGCGCGGGGCCGACGCCTACAACACCGCCGACGGCGCCTTCGCGGTGCGCCCCGCCCGGCCCGCGGCCGGAGACGGCCCGACGGGGGCGGCGGCCGGCGCGGGCTCCTGGATCAGCTTCGGCGCCTCCGCCACGGTGAAGATCCCGCCCCGCACCCGCGCGGTGGTCCCCTTCACCGTCACCGTGCCGCCCGCCTCCCCGCCCGGCGACCACCCGGCCGCCGTGGTCGCCACCGAGGGCGGCCGCGAAGTGGGTGTACGGGTCCACCTGCGCGTCAGCGGCCCGACGCTGGCCGCCCTCACCGTCGAGGACGTCGCGGTACGGGGCAGGGGCGCGGCCGCGGAGGTCGCCTACACCCTGGTCAACCGGGGCAACGTCGCCCTCGCCCCCGAGCTGTCCATCAGCGCCCGCGGCCGCTTCGGCGAGGTACCGGGCCGCAGCGCCCACCCCGTCCCCGTGGAGCTGCTGCCCGGCCAGCGCGTCGAGCTGACCGAACCCTGGCCCGGCGCCCCGGTCTTCGACCACGCCTCCCTCACCCTGACCGTCACCGCCCCCGGCGGCGCCCGGGCCACGGGGCACGCCTCGGCCTGGTTCGTGCCCTGGGGCATCGCCGCGTGGACCGGAGCCGGGCTGCTCGGCCTCGGCGCGACCACCTCGGTCGCGCTGCTCCTCGTACGCAGGCGGCGGACCCGGCGGGACGATCCGCCCGCCCTGGTCGGCGTACCAGAACAAGAACCGGTAGCGGAACACGAGTTGACGGGAGCACCCAGGTGAGCGCCAAGGTCGGCGGGACGGTCGGCGGCCGGTCCCGCACTCGGATACGGGCCCGCGCTCGGGTACGGGCCCTCGTCGCGGCCGTGTTGGCGGTGTTCCTGGCGGTCCCCGCGCTCCTGCTGCTCCCGGCGGCCGGGGCCGCCGCGGCCGACGGCAAGCCCGCCGTGGGGCTCTCCCTCCAGGAGGCCGCCAAGGGGACGGAGATCACCGTCACCGGTACCGGCTGGCGGCCCAAGACCCTGGTGATGCTGCTGCTCTGCGGACAGAACATGATCGGCGGGACCAACAGCTGCGCCAACGCCGACGGGGTCGCGGTCTCGGTCGCCGACGACGGCCGCTTCGGCGCCCAGCTCCCCGTCGTGGCGCCGCCCAAGCCGTGCCCCTGCATCGTCAACGTCACCTCCGTCAACGGTGACCAGTCCACCGTCGCCGCCGCGCTGAAGATCACCGACCACCCGGTGGCGGAGCTCCCGGCCGAGGGCGGCACCGCCCGCCTGGCCATGCTCACCGGCGTCCGGCTCAAGGGCGACGACGGGGTGCTGACCTGGTTCGGCGCCCCGCCCGGCCGGAAGTTCACGGTCACCGTCGGCAATCTCGGCTCCGCACCGGTCAAGGACCCGGTCTTCCAGCTCGGCATCGCCCACGGGGTGTTCGCGCCGATCTGGGAGGAGGTCCGGTGGAAGGGCACCATCCCGCCCGGCGGCAAGGCGGAGGTCGCCCTCGACGTCTCCCTGTCCGCGGGAGCCCACGGGGACTACACGATCTCCCTCAAGTACGGCGAGACGGTCGTGGCCACCCAGCCCTGGGGCGTCGCCCGCCCGTACGGCGTGCTGCTGTTCTGGGGACTGCTCCTGCTGGTGATCCCGGCCGGGATCTTCCGCATCGGCATGGCCGTGGTGGACAAGGTCCGCCCGCGCGAGCCCGCCGGCGCCGGCGGCCGGCACCGCGGCGCCCGCCTCCCCGACGCGGCGGCGGCCGTGACGGCCCGCCTGCCCCGGATCCCCGCCGTACGGGGCCCCGCACAGCCGCGCACCGAGCACCCGGCTCGGTCCCCCCAGACCACCACGGCGGTCCTGCCGTGGTTCACCCCGGACCGTGCGCCGGACAGCGCGCCGGGCACAGCACCACAGGCGTCCGCACCGTCTGAGAACCGTTCGACGACGAAGGGACATTCGTGAAAACCCAACGGAGGGTGAGCGCGGCCGTGATCGCGCTGCTGCTCGGCGGCGCCGGTATTGCCATCGGAGCCACTCCCGCCCAGGCGGCCGAGACCAAGTTCAACGTCAAGTGCGTGCCGCCCGCCGGCGGCGGCAGCCCGGTGGAGGGCGAGACCACCGCCAAGGTCACCGCTCCGGCCTCGGCGAAGGTCGGCGACGAGGTCGACGTGTCCTGGGAGACAGTCAAGCCCGCCTCCAACAACACGGACCTGATGGACATCCCCGCGGACTCCGTCCAGCCCACCGGCTGGATCACGGTGAGCGGCGGGGGCGGCGAGCTGAAGGTCGTCGGGGAGAAGAAGAACCCGCCGATCCCCAAAAAGGCGCCCATGCAGATGTCCACGATGAAGGGGAAGCTGAAGCTCACCAAGCCGGGCAAGATCACCCTGACACCCGGCAAGTACGACGTCGCCGTCACCTTCTCCTTCGGCACCTTCGTCACCAAGTGCGCGCCCACGGGTGCCGTGGGCGTCGGCGCCACCATCGACGTGGCGGCCGGCAGCAGCGGCGGCACGACGGACGGCGGCGCCACCAAGGGCGGCACGACCAGTGGCACGACCAGTGGCACAACGAGCGGCACGACCAGCGGCACCACCGCCGGCGGGGGCGGCGGCCAGACCGACTTCCCGGGCAAGGCCGTCGAGGTGGCCTTCGACTGCGGCCCGGTCGTCCCCGGCGGCATCAAGACGCCGGTCACGATCAACGCGAAGAAGAACGGCGGCAGCTACGACCTGACCGTCAAGACCGCCAAGGGCGCGATGGCGGCGCCGATGGCCCTGCCGGCGGGGGCCCTCAAGCCCTCGATGAACGTCAAGCTCGGCGGCGCCGACAGCGGCACGGTCAAGGTCTCCGGCCCGGCCAACGCGGAGCCGATCCCGGACAAGGCGCCGGTCAGCCTCAGCGACATGACCGGGACGTACAAGCCCGGCAAGTCCGGCAAGGTCACGCTGAGCCCGGACCAGCTGACGATCGACGTCACGATGGCCCCGGGGTCCACCCCGATCAACGTGCCCTGCAAGGCGGTCAGCAGCGGCGTCTCGCTCGAGCTGGACACCACGGCCCAGGCGGGCGGCTCGGGCTCCCCGGCCACCACCGGGAGCAGCCCCTCGGGCGGCAACCTCGCCGAGACCGGCGCCGAGGACGAGGGCGGCATCAAGGCCCTGGCCCTGGTCGCCGGCACCGTGATCCTCCTCGGTGGGGCGGTGTTCACCTTCACCCCGTGGCGCCGCCTGCGCGGCACCCGGTAGCCCCGCGGACACGAAGAACGGCCCGGCACACCTTCCGGTGTGCCGGGCCGTTCGGCCGTCAGTGGGGGACGCGTCAGTTCACGTCGCCCATCAGCGCATTGACCTTCTTGCGGTACATGTAGATCGCGAGACCGGCGAGCACGGCGGCGAACGCCTCGAAGGCGACCACACCGACACCGTTCATCTTCACCTCGGCGAGGCCGAGCAGACCGGTGACGCAGTCACCGGCGGTGACGGCCAGGAACCAGACGCCCATCATCTGGGAGCCGTACTTCTGCGGCGCCATCTTGGTGGTGACCGACAGGCCGACCGGGGACAGGAACAGCTCGGCGACGGTGTGCATCAGGAAGATGAGCACCAGCCACCACATGGTGACCTTGACGTCGGTGCCGGCGGTCTGGTTCAGCGGCAGGCAGAACACGAAGAACGAGGCGCCGACGATGACGAGGGCGATCGAGAACTTCACGATGGTGCTGGGCTCGCGGTTGCGGCGGGACAGGGCCAGCCACGCCCAGGCGAACACCGGGGCCAGGAGCACCACGAACAGCGGGTTCAGCGACTGGAACAGGACGTTCGGGATGTCCCAGCCGAACAGGCTGCGCTCGGAGTTCTTGTCGCCGAAGAGCGAGAGGGTCGATCCGCCCTGGTCGTAGATCATCCAGAACACGGCGGCGGCCACGAAGAACCAGATGTAGGCGCTCATCTTGGTCTGCTCGACCGGGGACAGGTCCTTGTCCCGCTTGATCCGCGTGAGGACGGCGACCGGGATGATCAGGCCGGCAATCGTGATCGGGTACAGCGCCCACTTGAGGGTGAACATGTCCATCGCGACCACGGCACCGTAGAACACCGCGGTGACGACGACGCCGATGACGACCTTGGTGACGATGCTGTTGCGCTCGGCGGCGGACAGCGGGTTCGGGACGAGGCTGCTCTGCGGGCTCAGCGTGCGGCCGCCCAGCAGGAAGACCAGCAGGCCGAGGCCCATGCCGACCGCGGCGAGACCGAAGCCGAGGTGCCAGTTGACGAGCTCGCCGACCATGCCGATGCCGACCGGGGCGAGCAGGGCACCCAGGTTGATGCCGATGTAGAACACGGTGAAGCCACTGTCGCGGCGCGAGTCGTCCGTACCCCGGTACAGGTGGCCGACCATCGTGGAGATGTTGGCCTTCAGCAGACCGGAGCCGACCGCGACCAGCAGCAGACCGGCGAAGAACGCGATCTGGCCGGGCAGCGCGAGCGCCAGGTGACCGGCCATGATGATGAAGCTGGCGATGGCCACGGTCTTGCGGGCGCCCCAGACGCGGTCGCCGAACCAGCCGCCTGGCATGGCCATCAGGTAGACCATGGCGACGTACACGGAGTAGATGGCCGTGGCCGTCGTGGCCTTGAAGGCGAGGCCGCCGCCCTGGCTTCCGGCCGCGGCGTCGACACCGCCGGAGACCAAGTACAGCACCAGAAGCGCACGCATGCCGTAGTAGGAGAACCGCTCCCACATCTCGGTCATGAACAGAGTGGCCAGGCCACGGGGGTGGCCGAAGAAGGTCTTTTCGGTGGACGGATCCGCCGCGTCCTTCGTCAGGCTGGAAGCCATGGTCGATCCTTGCTTGCTCGGGACGCTTCGGCTTCGTGAGCTCATCCGCGCCCGGTGGGGGGTGGCCGGCACCGGCAGCGGGTGCCCCACCCCACGCCTGGGGGTCCCGCCCCGCGGTGGCGGGAGCGGAGGGACATCCGTAACCGGGATCCACGCCCGGTCGCGCATCTTCGCGCGGCGGGCCCGGCCCATAGGTCATTCACTGTCATCAAGCCCGGACAGGTCAGTCACAGAGGACTGCCAGAACGGTCAGGACAGAAGTAGAGACCTTCGGCGCGCTTTTGGGCACAAAGGTCTCTCAGGTAGTGCATCAGGCGTCTCGCCACCATACGACACGACACTGTGGCATATGAAAGGACTTGAGAGATGGATCACAGGCGCGGAGGGAACCGTTCGGTCACATTCGAAGGCGGTTAGTAGTTCATAAGACCAGATAGCCAGGGGTGTACTGGCGGGCCCCTTGTCACAGCCGCCGCGGACTACCATCACCCACATGACGCGTGTACTGCTCGCCGAGGACGACGCATCCATCTCGGAACCACTGGCCCGGGCCCTGCGCCGGGAGGGGTACGAGGTCGAGGTCCGGGAGGACGGCCCCACCGCCCTGGACGCAGGACTGCAGGGCGGCGTCGACCTCGTCGTCCTGGATCTGGGCCTGCCGGGGATGGACGGCCTGGAGGTGGCCCGCCGGCTGCGCGCGGAGGGCCACGGCTTCCCGATCCTGGTCCTCACCGCCCGCGCGGACGAGGTCGACACGGTCGTCGGACTGGACGCCGGCGCCGACGACTACGTGACCAAGCCCTTCCGGCTCGCCGAGCTGCTGGCCCGCGTACGGGCCCTGCTGCGGCGCGGCTCCACCGAGGCCGCGCAGCCGCCGGCCACCCACGGGGTGCGGATCGACGTCGAGTCGCACCGCGCCTGGATGGGGGAGGAGGAGCTCCAGCTCACGGCCAAGGAGTTCGACCTCCTGCGGGTCCTGGTCCGCGACGCCGGCCGGGTCGTCACCCGCGACCAGCTGATGCGCGAGGTCTGGGACACCACCTGGTGGTCCTCCACGAAGACCCTCGACATGCACATCTCCTGGCTGCGCAAGAAGCTCGGGGACGACGCCGCCAACCCCCGCTACATCGCCACCGTCCGGGGCGTCGGCTTCCGTTTCGAGAAGAGCTGAGCCTTCACTAAGCCATGCGCCGCCGCCTGATCAACTCCACGCTCGCCGTGGTGCTCGTCGTCATCGCCGTCTTCGGGGTCTCCCTGGTCATCGTGGAGACCCGGACGATCACCAGCAGCGCCCAGGACCGGATCGAGTCCGAAGCGCTGCGGCTGGTGGGCATCGTCGAGTCGAACGTCCTGGAGAAGCAGCGGATCGACCCCGATGCCCTCGCCGAGCAGCTCGACGCCGGCCGCTACGCGCGGATCACGGTCCCCGGGCAGCCGGCCGTGGAGGTCGGCGAGCGGATCCCCGACAGCGTGATCCGGGGCACCGCCCGCGGCGAACAGGGCGAGCTCGTGGTCGTCGAGGTCGCGCGCTCCACGGTCACGAGGGAGGTCGTGCGCACCCTGGCCGTGGTCGGCGCGGTGGCGCTGCTTGCCGTCGTGGCGGCCGTACTGCTCGCCGTACGCCAGGCCAACCGGCTGGCCTCCCCGCTCACGGACCTCGCCGAGACGGCGGAGCGCCTCGGATCCGGCGACCCCAGGCCCCGGCACAAGCGGTACGGGGTCCCCGAGCTGGACCGGGTCGCCGACGTGCTGGACGCCAGCGCGGACCGGATCGGGCGGATGCTGACCGCCGAGCGGCGCCTGGCCGCGGACGCCTCCCACCAGCTACGGACCCCGCTCACGGCGCTGTCCATGCGGCTGGAGGAGATCACGGTCACCGAGGACCTGGAGACCGTACGGGAGGAGGCGACCATCGCCCTCACCCAGGTCGAGCGGCTCACGGACGTGGTGCAGCGGCTGCTGACGAACTCGCGCGACCCGCGGACCGGCTCGGCCGTGCCCTTCGACCTGGACGAGATCGTCAAACAGCAGGTGGAGGAGTGGCGGCCGGCCTACCGCAGCGCCGGACGGGCCATCGTGCGCTCCGGGAAGACGGGCATGCGGGCCGTCGGCACCCCGGGGGCGGTCTCGCAGGTCCTGGCGACCCTCGTGGAGAACGCGCTCATGCACGGTGGCGGCACGGTCGCACTGCGTACCCGGGTGATCGGCAACCAGGCGGTGCTGGAGGTCACGGACGAGGGGCCGGGCGTCCCGCCGGACCTCGGCAACCGGATCTTCGAGCGGGCCATCAGCGGCCGCAACTCCACCGGGATCGGCCTTGCGGTGGCCCGGGACCTCGCGGAGGCGGACGGCGGCCGTCTGGAGCTGCTCCAGGCGCAGCCGCCGGTGTTCGCGCTGTTCCTCAGCCGGACGGCCCCGCAGCCCGCGGAGCCGGAGCAGACGGTCCGCTAGCCGCTCCGGGCCGCTGGTCGTTCGCGGGAGTCGGGGGGAGTCAGTTGTTCGCGGGCTCGGGGGCGCGGGAAGCGCTCTGGCCGTCGCGCTGCTCGACGACCAGCGAGGCCGGAGCGGGCGCGGGCAGGGCCTTGAAGACCCAGCTCCGGTAGGACCAGAAGCGGAAGACGGTGGCGATGCCGATGCCGGCGAACTTGAAGAAGTTGCTGGCGAGCGGGCCGTCCCAGCCGAAGCCGTAGGTGGCCGAGTACAGCACGCCGTTCTCGATGATCAGGCCGATCGCGCTGAACAGGGCGAAGAGGGTCAGCTCGCGGGTCCGGCCGGTCTGGTTGGCCCGGTCCCGGTAGGCGAAGTAGCGGAAGCCGAGGTAGTTCGTGGCGATGGCCACGACGGTGGCTATGACGCTCGCCCGGACGACCTGCAGGTCCGTCGTGTTGCGGATCAGGTTGAAGACGCCCAGGTTGACCAGCACGCCGATCCCGCCGACGGCCCCGAACTTGGCGACCTCTCGTGCGAGGCCGCGTACGCGGTCGAGGGCAGATCCGTTCTTCGGCACGCTCATGTGATTGGTCAGTCCCTGTCCGTTGTCGCCCCGCTGGAGGCGTCTGGGGTCGTCCGTCAACCCGTCCATGTTAAGTGTCGCCCCGGTGGTCCGTCTGTGCCTTCGGGCCCCGTGCGACGCACGGCACACCCGTACGTCCTACGGGCGCACCGATCGGTACGGGCCAGGGGCGTGTCCGGATGGCGGAATACCGGCGGATACCCTGGAGGAGTGACGTTCCCGGTAGTCGGCATGGTCGGCGGCGGACAGCTCGCCCGCATGACCCACGAGGCGGGTATCCCCCTCGGCATCAGATTCAAGATCCTCAGTGACACCCCACAGGACTCGGCGGCCCAGGTCGTGAGCGACGTCGTCATCGGCGACTATCGCGATCTGGAGACCCTGCGCGCCTTCGCGCGCGGGTGCGACGTGATCACCTTCGATCACGAGCACGTGCCCACCGAACACCTCCGGGCCCTGGAAGCGGACGGCATCCCCGTCCGCCCAGGGCCCGACGCGTTGGTGCACGCCCAGGACAAGGGGGTGATGCGCGCCAAGCTCGACGAGATCGGTGCGCCGAGCCCCCGCCACCGGATCGTGAGCGATCCGGCGGACGCGGCGGCCTTCGCGGACGAGGTGGGCGGCTTCCCGGTCATCCTCAAGACGGTGCGCGGCGGGTACGACGGCAAGGGCGTGTGGTTCGTGCGCACGCCCGAGGACGCGGAGGCCCCCTTCAAGGCGGGCGTCCCGGTCCTCGCGGAGGAGAAGGTCGAGTACGTCCGCGAACTCGCGGCCAACATCGTCCGCTCCCCGCACGGCCAGGCCGTGGCGTACCCGGTCGTGGAGTCCGTCCAGGTCGACGGGGTCTGCGACACGGTGATCGCCCCCGCCCCGAACCTCTCCGAGGAGCTGGCGGGCGAGGCCCAGGCCCTGGCCCTGCGCATCGCCAAGGAGCTCGGCGTGACCGGCCACCTGGCCGTGGAGCTCTTCGAGACCACCGACGGCCGCATCCTGGTCAACGAACTGGCGATGCGCCCGCACAACAGCGGCCACTGGACCCAGGACGGTGCCGTCACCTCCCAGTTCGCCAACCACGTCCGCGCGGTCCTGGACCTCCCCCTGGGCGACCCGCGCCCCCGCGCCCGCTGGACGGTCATGGCGAACGTGCTGGGCGGGGACTACCCCGACATGTACGCGGCGTACCTGCACTGCATGGCGCACGACCCGCAGGTGAAGATCCACATGTACGGCAAGGACGTGAAACACGGCCGCAAGGTCGGCCACGTCAACACCTACGGCGACGACCTCGACGATGTGCTGGAGCGCGCACGTCACGCCGCCGACTACCTCAGAGGAACGATCACCGAGTGAGCACCCAGAGCAACCCCCTCATCGGCATCGTCATGGGCTCCGACTCGGACTGGCCGGTCATGGAGGCCGCCGCCCAGGCCCTGGACGAGTTCGAGATCCCCTACGAGGTCGACGTGGTCTCCGCGCACCGGATGCCGCGCGAGATGATCGCGTACGGGGAGCAGGCCGCCGAGCGCGGTCTGAAGGCGGTCATCGCCGGCGCCGGCGGGGCGGCCCACCTGCCCGGCATGCTCGCGTCGGTCACCCCGCTGCCGGTCATCGGCGTACCCGTGCCCCTGAAGTACCTCGACGGCATGGACTCGCTGCTGTCGATCGTCCAGATGCCCGCCGGGGTTCCCGTCGCCACCGTCTCCGTCGCGGGTGCCCGCAACGCGGGCCTGCTGGCCGTACGGATGCTGGCCGCGCACGACACCGAGCTGCTGGCCCGGATGCGGGAGTTCCAGCAGGAGCTCAATGACCAGGCCACCGAGAAGGGCAAGCGGCTGCGTACGAAGGTCGCCGGCCAGGAGTCCTTCGGGTTCGGCAAGTGAGCGCGGCGCAGCGCCTGGACGAGGCGCGTGAGCTGCTGGCCGAGCACCCGGTCGTCGACGGCCACAACGACCTGCCCTGGGCGCTGCGCAAGCAGGTCCGCTACGACCTCGACCGGCGGGACATCGCCGGCGACCAGTCGGAGCACCTGCACACCGACATCCCCCGGCTGCGGGCCGGCGGCGTCGGCGCACAGTTCTGGTCGGTGTACGTCAGCACCGAGCTGACCGGCGACGAGGCGGTCAGCGCCACGCTGGAGCAGATGGACGCGGTCGACCAGCTGATCGGCCGTTACCCCGGCGACCTGGTGCGGGCGCTGACGGCGGACGACATGGAGGCGGCCCGCGCCGACGGCCGGATCGCCTCGCTGATGGGCGCCGAGGGCGGGCACTCCATCAACAACTCGCTCGCCACGCTGCGCGCCCTGCACCGCCTCGGCGTGCGGTACATGACGCTCACGCACAACGACACCATCGACTGGGCGGACTCGGCGACCGACGAGCCCCGGCACGGGGGCCTGACGGACTTCGGCCGCGCGGTCGTGCGCGAGATGAACCGCATCGGCATGCTGGTCGACCTCTCGCACGTCGCCGCGACGACGATGCGGGACGCCATCGCCACCTCGGCCGCGCCGGTGATCTTCTCGCACTCCTCCGCGCGGGCGGTCTGCGACCACCCGCGCAACATCCCGGACGACGTGCTGGCGCTGCTGCCGGCCAACGGCGGGGTGGCGATGGCCACCTTCGTGCCGAAGTTCATCCTCCCGGCGGCGGTCGAGTGGACGCTGGCCGCGGACGAGAACCTGCGCGCACACGGCCTGCACCACCTCGACACCACCTCCGAGGCGATGGCCCTGCACCGGGCCTTCGAGGCGGGGCGCCCGCGTCCGGTGGCCACGGCCGCCACGGTGGCCGACCACCTGGACCACATGCGCGAGGTGGCCGGCGTCGACCACATCGGCATCGGCGGGGACTACGACGGCACGGCCTTCACCCCGTCCGGGCTGGACGACGTGGCCGGGTACCCGAACCTGATCGCAGAGCTGCTGACCCGCGGCTGGTCCAAGGCCGACCTGTCCAAGCTGACCTGGTCGAACGCGGTACGGGCGCTGCGCGACGCCGAAGCGGTGGCGCGCGCGGAGTCGGCGTCCCGCGGTCCCTCGAACGCCGTCCTGGACGCGGCGCCGTAGGCCCCGCGCGCTGCTCCCCCGTGTTCCGCCCGGCGGTGCGGCGACGGGTGTGACCTGCCGGTTACACCCGAACGCCACACCTGCCGGGCGGCTCACACGTCCCACATGTCACGGTGGCAACATCTTCCCTGCTTCTCTCCCCGCTGCCGCCGAGACCGGAGCGATTGCCATGGCCGACCTGCAGGATGAACCGCAAACGAGCCCCGTGACCCCCGTGGGACCCGGATCCCTCGGAGCCGAGGACACCCCCGTCGCGGTGGTGGCCGGAGCGCTGGAGCGGGCCGCCGCCCTGCTGTCCGTGCATCCTGTCGCGGACGGGTGCAACACCCTCGTCTGGACCCTGCGCCAGAGCCCGTACCACGACATCGACACCCCGGACGTGGGCGTCGACACCGACATCCCGCGGCTGCGCGCCGGGGGAGTGGGCGCCCAGTTCTGGTCGCTGCTCGTGCCGCCGGGCCGGCCGCGCGAGGCCGCGGCCGGCGACCAGGTGGTGTCCGACACCCTCGAACAGATCGACGTGGCGCGGGCCCTGGTGCGCCGCTACCCCGACAGCCTGTGCCTCGCGCTGAGCGCCGACGACCTGGCCGACGCCCGCAACCGGGGCCGGATCGCCTCGTTCCTCGGGCCCGTGCCCGGCTGCACGCTGACCGACTCGCTGGGCGCGCTGCGCGCCTTCCACGCACTGGGCGTACGGATCCTGGCGCCCGCGGGAGCCCCCTGGGCGGACGAGGGCCTGACGGCCTTCGGCCACGAGGTGGTCCGCGAGACGAACCGGCTGGCGATGCTGCTGGACCTCACCGGCTGCCGGCCCGTGGTGGCCTGCCAGCTCGCCGGGGCCTCCAAGGCGCCGGTGATCATCTCGCACACGGCGGCCGCGGCGCTCAACCCGCATCCGGACAACGCGACCGACGATGTCCTGCTCGCGCTGCGGGAGGGCAACGGCCTGGCGATGGTCACCTTCGACACCGCGCGGACCGGGGACTCCCTGCACGCGGTGGCGGACCACCTGGACCACGTACGGGCCGTCGCGGGTCCGACCTGCGTGGGCCTGGGCGCCGGCTTCGGCGCCGAGCCGGGCGTCCCCCGGCCGACGGGTCTGACCGATCCCTCGGGCTACCCGAAGCTGGTCGCGGAGCTGCTGGAGCGCGGCTGGCCGGAGACCGACCTGGCCCTGCTCACCTGGGGCAACGCACAAAGGGTGCTGCGCGACGCGGAATTCACGGCCCGCGCCGCACAGCACCGAAGGGCGAACTGAGCCCGCTCAGAGAGCGGGGGCCGCCGGGAGGGGCGAGACGCTCGCCTTCCACAGGCGGACGCCGGACCACACCGCGGCGACCAGCAGCAGCCCGTTGCGGGCGCACATCAGGAAGGTGCCGAAGGCGGTGCCGGCCAGGATGTCCGAGTCGTAGACCAGCGGGTAGATGACCGTGCTCAGCCCGGAGACCACGACCAGCAGCCACGCGATCGGACGCTGGGTGGTGTGCCGGGAGGTCAGGCAGACCGCGGCGAGGCCGAGCAGCCAGATCATGTACTGCGGGCTGATGACGCGGCTGGTGACCGTGAACAGCAGGATGGCGCAGAGCGCGGCGTCCGCCGGCGTCGCGGTCGTCCAGCGCTTGGCCTTCACGCGCCACAGCAGCAGCCACAGGAAGCCGATGACCGTCAGGGCGAGGGAGAGCCGCGCGACGCTGGAGACGTAGGGGCCGACGTACTCGAAGGCGCCGTACTGGTACTTGACCCTGCCGGGCCAGATGTCGACGAGCTTGCCGAACATCAGCGCGGAGCCGCCGAGCGACTCGATCTGGACCCCGCGGTCGCCCTGGTTGCCCAGGAAGCCGAGGGTGTCGCGGAAGAAGGCCGCGAAGACGGCGAACAGCGCGACGGCCGCCAGCACGGCCGACACGACGGCCTCACGGGTGCTCTTGCCCCGCGGGGTGCCGAGCAGGACGAGCAGCGGCCACACCTTCACCATGGCGCCGACGCCGGCGAGCGCCCCGCCGAGCTTCGTGCGGTACCGCAGGCAGAGCAGCGAGGCGACGGCCAGCAGGGTGACCTGGAGGTCGTAGCGCGCGAAGGGCAGCCCCAGCAGCAGCGGCAGCGCGCCCAGCCACAGCGCCACGCCGGCCATGCTCCCGTCGGGCCGCCGGGCGGCGCGGAAGAGACCGAAGGCGATCAGGGCGTCGCAGAGCACGGTGAGTGCGACGAAGCCCTGGAAGTAGCTCAGGAAGGGGAGCAGCTTCGGCGACAGGAAGATCGCCGCGGCGCCGGGCGGGTACTGCCACATGACGTCGTTGTGCGGCATCGTCCACGTCACGAGCACGTCGAACCAGTTGTGGTACGTGTTCGTGATCTCGGTGCGGACGCTGTTGCCGCGGAACGGCGTCACGAGCAGCACGAGCATCGCGGCCCGGGTGGCCAGCCAGAAGGCCGCCATGCCCAGCATTCCGGCGCGCCCGCGCAGTGCTGCGTCGAAGGATCCCCGGCCGTTGCCGGGGGCCGCCCCCGGCGCTGGTGCGGTGGCGGTCGTCGGGAGGCTGCGTGTGCTGGTCATCGGTCGTTAGTCTACCTATTCATTCTTTTGCCGGACCCCGGCAGCAGCCGCCGGGAAGACCCCCAGGTCAGGCGCGCGTGCACCTGCTCCGGGCCCGAATCAGGCGCGCGGCCGACCCATCGCGCGGTACGTCCAGCCCGCCTCGCGCCAGCGGGAGGGGTCGAGGGCGTTGCGGCCGTCGAGGATCAGGCGGTCCGTCACCACCGTGCCCAGCTCCGCCGGGTCGAGGTCGCGGAACTCGCGCCACTCGGTGAGGTGCAGGACGACCTCCGCGCCGCGGGCCGCCTCCAGGGCGGAGTCCGCGTAGCCGAGCGTCGGGAAGACGCGGCGGGCGTTGTCCATGCCCTTCGGGTCGTAGACCGTCACCTGGCCGCCCTGGAGGTGGATCTGCCCGGCCACGTTCAGCGCGGGGGAGTCGCGCACGTCGTCGGAGTCCGGCTTGAAGGTGGCGCCGAGGACCGCGACCCGCTTGCCGAGGAACGAGCCGCCGACCGCGTCGCGGGCCAGCTCGACCATGTGGCCGCGGCGGCGCATGTTGATGGAGTCGACCTCGCGCAGGAAGGTCAGCGCCTGGTCGGCGCCGAGCTCGCCGGCCCGGGCCATGAAGGCGCGGATGTCCTTCGGCAGGCAGCCGCCGCCGAAGCCGATGCCGGCCCGCAGGAACTTCGCGCCGATGCGCTCGTCGTGGCCGATGGCCTCGGCGAGCTTGACCACGTCGCCGCCGGCGGCCTCGCAGACCTCGGCCATGGCGTTGATGAAGGAGATCTTCGTCGCGAGGAAGGAGTTGGCCGCCGTCTTCACCAGTTCCGCGGTGGGGAAGTCGGTGACGATCAGGGGGGTGCCCTCGGACATCGGGGTCTCGTAGACCTCTCGCAGCAGCTTCTCGCCGCGCTCGCCCTTCACTCCGATGACGATCCGGTCCGGGTGGAGGGTGTCCTGCACGGCGAAGCCCTCGCGCAGGAACTCCGGGTTCCAGGCGAGCTCCACCTCGGCGCCCGCCGGGGACCGCTCCGCCAGCTTCGCCGCCAGCCGCTCCGCCGATCCCACCGGCACGGTGGACTTGCCGACCACGAGGACCGGGCGCGTCAGATGGGGCGCCAGGGACTCCATCGCGGAGTCCACGTAGGACATGTCACAGGCGTACTCGCCGTGCTTCTGCGGAGTGTTCACGCAGACGAAGTGCACGTCACCGAAGGCGCCGACCTCTTCCCACGAGGTCGTGAACCGCAGCCGCCCGGTGGAGCCCGGCAGTCCGGCGACGTGCGCGGCCAGCAGCTCCTCCAGCCCCGGCTCGTACATCGGCACGCGCCCGGCCGACAGCATCTCGATCTTCTCCGGCACCACGTCCAGCCCGAGCACCTCGAACCCCAGCTCCGCCATCGCGGCGGCATGCGTCGCCCCCAGATAGCCGGTGCCGATCACAGTGATCTTGAGGGGGGCCATGACTGCTCCAGATGTAGCGGGGCCGATCGCGGCCACCGAGCATAGTCGGGCCCGTCCGGGGGAAGCTCCCCACGGCCGCCCCTGCTGTCACGCAACTCACGTGCGACGTCCATGTCGCGCTCGGCGGCCGGACACTAAGCTTGGGTTACTTAACGGTAGTTAGCATCACGCATCACCCTGGGGAGTGAGAGATCTTGGCGGGTTCTGCCGACTTCGACCTGTACCGCCCGGCCGAGGAGCACGACATGCTCCGCGAGTCCGTCCGCTCGCTCGCCGAGGCGAAGATCCTGCCGTTCGCGGCGGCGGTCGACGAGGAGTCCCGCTTCCCGCAGGAGGCCCTCGACGCCCTGGTCGCCAGCGACCTGCACGCCGTCCACGTGCCCGAGACCTACGGCGGCGCCGGCGCGGACGCGCTCGCCACCGTGATCGTGATCGAGGAAGTGGCCCGCGTCTGCGCCTCCTCCTCCCTCATCCCGGCCGTGAACAAGCTCGGCTCGCTCCCGGTGATCCTCTCCGGGTCCGAGGAGCTCAAGGCCAAGTACCTCGGCCCGCTGGCCAAGGGCGACGCGATGTTCTCGTACGCCCTGTCCGAGCCCGAGGCGGGCTCCGACGCCGCCGGCATGAAGACCCGCGCCGTGCGCGACGGGGACTTCTGGGTGCTCAACGGCGTCAAGCGCTGGATCACCAACGCGGGCGTCTCCGAGTACTACACGGTCATGGCCGTGACGGACCCGGAGAAGCGCTCCAAGGGCATCAGCGCCTTCGTCGTCGAGAAGGGCGACGAGGGCGTCTCCTTCGGCGCCCCGGAGAAGAAGCTCGGCATCAAGGGCTCCCCGACGCGTGAGGTCTACCTCGACAACGTACGGATCCCCGCCGACCGCATGATCGGCGCCGAGGGCACCGGATTCGCCACCGCGATGAAGACCCTTGATCACACCCGTATCACGATTGCGGCTCAGGCACTGGGCATCGCGCAGGGTGCCCTGGACTATGCCAAGGGGTACGTCCAGGAGCGCAAGCAGTTCGGCAAGCCGATCGGTGACTTCCAGGGTGTTCAGTTCATGCTCGCGGACATGGCCATGAAGATCGAGGCCGCCCGCCAGCTGACCTACTCCGCGGCCGCCAAATCGGAGCGCGTCGACGCTGACCTCACCTTCTTCGGTGCGGCGGCCAAGTGCTTCGCCTCCGACGTGGCCATGGAGGTCACCACGGACGCCGTCCAGCTGCTCGGCGGCTACGGCTACACCCGTGACTACCCGGTGGAGCGCATGATGCGCGATGCCAAGATCACTCAGATTTACGAAGGAACGAATCAGGTTCAGCGGATCGTGATGGCCCGCAACCTGCCGTAACCGGAACGTGGCCGGAGGCGGCTGTGGTCCGCCGCCTCCGGCCTTTGCGCGTCCCCGGATGGGCTAACTTTGAACCTTCGTACGCCCGAACCGGTTGGGGAGAGAACAAATGACGGAAGCGATCCTGCTGGTCGGTGGGCAGGGGACGCGTCTGCGCCCCGTAACGGTGAACACCCCCAAGCCGATGGTCCCGGCTGCTGGTGTCCCGTTCCTCGCCCACCAGATAGCCAGGGCTGCTGCCGCCGGTGTCACGCACATCGTGATGGCCACCTGCTACCTGGCCGAGGTCTTCGAGCCGTACTTCGGCGACGGATCCGACTTCGGCCTCACCCTTGAGTACGTCGTCGAGGACGAGCCGCTCGGCACCGGCGGCGCCATCCGCAACGCCGCGCAGAGCCTGACCGGAGGCCCGGACGCCCCCGTCCTGGTCTTCAACGGCGACATCCTGACCGGCCTGGACATCGCCGGCCTGGTCGACGCCCACCGGGCGGCCGACGCCGACGTCTCCCTGCACCTGACGCGGGTCGAGGACCCGCGCGCCTTCGGCCTGGTCCCCACCGACTCCGAGGGACGGGTGCTGGCCTTCACCGAGAAGCCGCAGACCCCCGAAGAGATCATCACCGACCAGATCAACGCCGGCTGCTACGTCTTCCGCCGCAGCGTGATCGACGCCATTCCGGCCGGTCGATCGGTATCCGTCGAGCGCGAGACCTTCCCCGGTCTGCTCGCCTCCGGCGCCAAGCTGCACGGTGTCATCGACAACACCTACTGGCTCGACCTCGGCAAGCCGGAGTCTTTCGTCCAGGCTTCCGCCGATCTGGTACGCGGTGTCGTCTCCTCCCCGGCCGTCCCCGGTCCCCGCGGCGAGGCCCTGGTGCTCCCGGGTGCCCAGGTCGCTGACGGAGCGAAGCTTTCTGGCGGTACCGTTGTGGGCGCTGGTGCTCGGATCGAATCGGGCGCGGTCGTCCAGGGCTCCATCGTGCTGGACGGTGCGACCATCGGCCCGGACACGCATGTGAGCGCGAGCCTGATCGGCGCCGGCGCCTCCGTGGGATCGCGCACGGTCGTGGACGGTGCGGTCATCGGTGACGGTGCCGTCGTAGGGGCTGACAACGAACTTCGCGCAGGGGTGCGTGTGTGGTGCGAGGCCGAAGTGCCTGCCGCCGCCGTCCGCTTCTCCTCTGACCGGTGACCAACTTCAGTGAGGCAATAACCCTGTGATAGGCGCACAGCAGACTCCCCGCGAGACCGACATCGCAACCACGCAGCTTCCCGAATCCTGGGCGAGCACGCCGCTCACCGTCGTCATGCCCACGTACAACGAGGCGGGCAACCTCCCCGGCATGGTCGAGCTCCTCATGGGGCTGGACCAGCCGGGGCTGCGGCTGCTGATCGTGGACGACTCCTCGCCCGACGGCACCGGCAAGATCGCCGAGGAGCTCGCGGAGGGCTTCCTCACCAAGGACGGCAAGCCGCGCATGTCGGTCCTGCACCGCACCACGAAGGACGGCCTCGGCCGCGCCTACGCGGCGGGCATGGCCAAGGCCGTCGAGGAGGGCGCCCACTACGTGCTCCAGATGGACGCGGACGGCTCCCACCCGGCGGGCAAGATCGCCGAGATGCTGGGCGTGGCCCTGTCCACCGGCTCCGGCCTCGTCGTCGGCAGCCGCTACGTCCCCGGCGGCACCCTGTCCGACGCCTGGGGCGCGCACCGCAAGCTGCTCTCCCGCTGGGCCAACGCCTACGCGAGCACCATCCTGGGCACCCGCCTGCGCGACATCACGGGCGGCTTCAACCTGTGGAGCGCCGACGCGCTGAAGGCGATCGACCTCGCGTCGGTCGGCAGCGCCGGCTACAGCTTCCAGGTGGAGATGAAGTTCAAGGCGATGCGCCGTGCCTTCCAGGTGATGGAGGTCCCGATCCACTTCGAGGACCGCACCGTCGGCGAGTCCAAGATGAACCTCGCGGTCCAGCTGGAGTCCATCGCCATGCCGTGGAAGCTGCGCGCCCGCGTCCGCTGACCACCGCAGGACAAACGGAAGGGGCACCCCCTCGGGGGTGCCCCTTCCGTCGTTTCCGTACGGCGCCGGAGCGCCGGGCCTCAGCGCCGGCCGGGCCGCCGCTCCAGCATCCGCTTGAGGGCCGCGGAACCCGGCCGCTCCACGAACCGCACGATCAGGTACGAGGCCAGCAGCATCGCGCTCGTCATGGACAGCAGCAGCCAGTACGCCCCGACGTTGTCGGACCAGCGCTCCATCAGCTTGACGCCCACCTGCTGGTGGAGCAGGTAGAGCGGGTACGACATCGAACCGGCGACCGACAGCCAGGCCCAGTTGATCCGGTCGAGCCATCCCAGCGCCACGGCGGCCATCACGCCGTAGAACGCGGTGACAACGGCCACGCACACGGCCCAGGAGAGCTTGTCCCCGGAGCGGGTGTTCCAGGTGGCGATCTCGACCATGTAGCGCTGCATGAGCAGCCAGGACAGCGCCAGCAGGATCCACGGCTCGCCCACGCGCGCACCCTCGCGGCGGATGAGGTAGAAGCAGATGCCGGAGATGAACAGCGGCGAGTACGGGGCGTTGGCCACCGTCTCCAGCAGCGGCAGGCCGGAGGTCGGCGCCAGCAGCGAGGCGACCGTCCAGATCCAGCAGAAGTTCATCACCCTGCGGTACGTCAGCCCCTTCCAGGCGACGAACGCGAAGATCAGGTAGAACCGCGCCTCGGACCACAGGGTCCAGTAGGACGGGTCGAGCGAGGGGTTCTTCAGCGGCATCTGCACCATCGTCAGATTGGTGAGGATCTCGCTCGGGGTGGGGTGCTTGCCGCCGTAGAACTGCGCGTACGCCAGCAGCACGGCCCCGGTGGTCAGGACGCAGAACCAGTACGCCGGCCCGAGGCGGATCACGCGGCTGCGGAGGTACCCGCCGAGCGGCCGGCCCCAGGCGGACATGCAGATGACGAAGCCGCTGATCATGAAGAACAGCTCGACGCCGAGCCAGCCGTACCGGGAGGCCGTGGCCGCGAAGCCGAAGAGCTCGCCGTTGCGGCTGCCCCAGATGTCGGGGTGCAGGTAGTGGGCGCTGAGCACCACCACCGCGGCGAGGATGCGCAGGCCGTCCAGCACGCGCAGGCGCGGCTTGGCGGCCACCCGGTGCTGCTGCGCGGGGAGGGCGGTCAGGGGCGCCGCTGTCGCGCCGTCCTGCCGTCGGTCGCCGAGGACAGGCGGGGACGATGGCAAAGACATCTACGCTCCAGAGCCGGCAAGCAGGGCGGATCAGTTTTACGAAAAACACACAATGCTGTCCAGCGAGTCGCGGAACGAGTGCTTCATCTCACCCCGCGAAACGCCCGCGTTGCCCGGGCGTCACCCCCGGGCAACCGGCAACCGGCAACCACAGCCGGGCAACTCGGCCGCGGGCGCCCTCAGTCCCCGCGGACGGTGACCTTCTCGTCGTTCTGGATCTGCTTCACCAGCTGCTGCACCTTGGCCTTGTCCCACACCAGGTTGCCACCGCGCTGCCCGGAGATGGGCATGTTCATCGAGACGCCGTCGCCGCCGTTGATGCCCTTCATCGCGAAGAACATCTGGCCCATGTCCCACAGGGACATGTCCTTGTCCACGATGAGCGTGTCCAGACCCGCGCCCAGCATCGGGTACAGCGCGAAGGGGTTGATGATCGTCGAGGGCGTCGCCGCCTGGTTGGCGAGCGCCGACAGGAACTTCTGCTGGTTCTTCGTCCGCTGGAGGTCCGACTCGGCGAAGGCGTACCGGGTGCGGACGTAGGCCAGCGACTGCTCGCCGTTCAGCGTCTGTTTGCCCGCCTTGAAGTCAGCGCCCGACTTCTCGTCCTTGAAGCCCTGCTCGATGTCCAGCTCCACACCGCCCAGCGCGTCGACGATGTTCGCGAAGCCGGCGAAGCCGATCTCCGCGTAGTGGTCGATGCGCAGACCGGTGTTGTACTCCACCGTCCGCACCAGCAGTTCGGGGCCGTCCTCCGCGTACGCCGCGTTGAGCTTGGTCCGCTTGCCCGTGCCGGCGTACTTCTTCCCGCTGTCCGAGCCGACGAAGGAGGGGATCTCCACGTCCGAGTCGCGCGGCAGCGAGACCATCGTGTTCCCGCTGGAGCACTTCGCCAGGATCATCATCGAGTCGGTCCGCTTGCCCTCGGCCGAGCCGGTGTGGAGCTTCTTCTTCTCCTCGTCGGACATGCCCTCGCGGCTGTCGGAGCCCACGATCAGGTACGTCGTGCAGTCGCCCTCCTTCGGGCGCTCGATGACCTTGGAGAGGTCCACCTCGCGGCGCACATTGGAGTCGGCCCAGAAGTACGTGCCGATACCGGTCACCAGCAGCGCCGAGACCAGCACGATCGAGCCGATCTTGATCCGCTTGCGCCAGTCCGGGGCCGGACCGGGCGCACCGCCCGGCCTGCGCGGGCCCCCCGGGCCCGACGGGGACTGCGGCGGGATGCCCTGGCCGCCGCCCGGGGGGGACCCGTAGACCTGGCCCGTGTTGTAGCCGCTGTCGTACCCGCCGTACGTGTCGTGGCTCTGCGCCTGCTGCTGCGGTACGCCGTACCCGGGCGCGGGCGGCCGCGCCGGGCGGTTCGGGGGCTGGGCCGGCCGCTGCCGCGGGGGCTGCGGCTGCTGCGGCCGCTGGACGTGGCGCATCCGCCGCGCGCCTTCCGGCTGCGCCCGGTCGCTGCCGCGCCCGTACCCGTCATCGCGGCGGCCGCGGTCCTCTCGGTCGCCGTTCCACCCGTCCCAGTCACTCATGTGCCCAAGAATGCCTGCCCGGGCGGGCCCGCCGACAGGGCGGGCGGGTGTTCGTACCGGTGCTGTTGCAGAGCTGATGCCTCGGCGACGCACTTAAGGTGGTCGCATGACAGAGATACCGGGCGAGGTGCCGGGCAAGCCGATCTCGGCCTCCCGCACCACCCTGAGCCACATCATGACCGCCAACGACACCAACCTCCTGGGCACGGTGCACGGCGGCGTGATCATGAAGCTGGTGGACGACGCGGCGGGCGCCGTGGCCGGCCGCCACTCCGGGGGCCCCGCGGTCACCGCCTCCATGGACGAGATGGCCTTCCTCGCCCCGGTCCGGGTCGGCGACCTCGTCCACGTGAAGGCGCAGGTCAACTGGACCGGCCGGTCCTCCATGGAGATCGGCGTACGGGTCCTCGCGGAGCGGTGGAACGAGTCCACCCCCGCCACCCAGGTCGGCAGCGCCTACCTCGTCTTCGCGGCCGTCGACGTCGAGGGCAAGCCCCGCGTGGTCCCGCCCGTCATCGCGGAGACCGAGCAGGACGAGCGGCGCAACCAGGAGGCCCAGATCCGCCGCACCCACCGCCTCGCCCGCCGTCAGGCGATCATGGAACTGCGCGAGCGCCGGGCCGCCGAGGGCTTCGACGGGGACGCGTAGACGGCGCCCGGGCCCGCGTGGACGGCGTCCGCCCCCGCGTAGACTCGTGAGCCGACGTCCGGCTCCGCCTGAGCAGAGGCGTTCCCGAGAACCGGCTCTGCTGCGGAGAAGCCCCCTCATGCCGACTGCCACCCAGCCTTCCCCCGCGCCCGCGGACACGCCCGCCCCCGGCGGCCGCCGGGCCGGGCATCCGTCGCGCCGCATACCCGGACCCGACTGGCTGTGGGCGACCCTGCTGACCCTCGCCGTCGGCGTCGTCAAGATCGGCAGCGCCCAGCCCTGGCGCGACGAGCTGGCCAGCTGGTACGCCGCCTCGCGCAGCACCGGCGAGCTGATCGACATGCTGGGCCACGTGGACGCCGTGTCCGGCCTCTACTACCTGCTGCTGCACGGCTGGATCTCCCTCTTCGGCGACTCCGAGGCCGCGCTCCGCCTGCCCTCGGCCCTCGCCATGGCCGGCGCCGCGGCCTTCGCGGTGCTGACCGCGCGCAAGCTGTTCGACCGCCGCACCGCCGTCTTCACCGGCCTGCTCTTCGCCTTCCTGCCGTCCGTCTCCCGGTACGCGCAGGAGGCCCGCTCGTACGCGTTCGCCGTGCTCGCGGTCACCGCCGCGACCTGGCTGCTGCTGCGCGCGCTGGAGCGGCCGACCCCCCGGCGCTGGGCCCCGTACGGCCTCGCCGTCGCGCTGGCCGGGCTGTTCCACATGGTCTCGCTGCTGTTCCTGCTGCCGCACGCCCTGATCGTGCTGCTCCGTTGGCGGCGCGACCGCCGCGGGCGCACCCTCGCCGGCTACGCGGTGACCGTCGCCGTCGCGCTGCTCCCCGTCGTCCCGCTGGTGCTGCTCGGCCGGCAGCAGGTCGGCCGGCAGATCGGCTGGCTCAAGGCCCCGCACCTGCGCAGCCTCGCCGACCTGTGGAACGGCCTCTTCGGCTCCCCGCTCGTCGCGCTCGCCGTCGCCGCCGTGGCGCTGCTCCCGCTCGCCTGGAGCCGCGGCCGGCGCCCCGCCGGGGAACTCGTGCTGATCGGCGCGGTCCCGGTGGCCGCCGCCTGGGTGGTCTCGCAGGGCAGCACCTCGTACTTCATCGACCGCTACCTGCTCTTCACGATGCCCGCCTGGGTCGTGCTGGCCGCCGCCGGGCTCGCCGCCCTGCGGCCGCGGCAGGCCGGGGTGGCCGGGCTGGCCGCGCTGATCCTGCTCGGGGTCCCCGACCAGCGCCAGATGCGTACGACGGGCGGCAGGGTCGGCGCCGACGGGCAGGCCGCGGCGGACGTCATCGCCAAGGGCTACCGGCCCGGCGACGGCTTCGTCCCCGTCCGCGGCGAGGACCGGGTCTACATGATCGACCTCCAGGTCGAGTACTTCCTGCCCCCGCGGGTCCGCCTGCGCGACGTCTTCGCCGAGCGTTCCGCGGTCGCCGCCGACGACCTGTTCCCGGTGGAGTGCCCGCAGCCCGCACAGTGCCTCGGCACCACCGCACGGGTGTGGGTCGTCACCTGGGGCGGCACGCAGGACCCGTACAACAAGCTCCCCGAGGCCCAGGCCGAGGCGCTGCGCAGCCACTACAAGGTGGTCGAGAGCAAGAAGGTGCGCGGTCTGCGCGTCTCCCTGCTGGAGCGCACGAAGTAGGGACGGCCGCGGGGCCCGCTACTGCCCGCACACCACCTGGTCGCCCGTGACCACGCCGAACTCGCCCTGGTACGGGTCCTCCGCGCGCACCGCCACCACCTTGCGGTAGTCGGCGCCCGCGATCACCACGACCGTGCGGCCCTGCCCCGCGACGGCCCGCAGCTCGCTGCCGGGCAGCGCGGTCGAGACGGTACGGGCGGTGCGGTCCCAGCGCGGGTCGTACGTGATCACCGTGCGCTTCACGTCACGGCTGGCGGCGTTCCCCGGAGCCCGGGTGGTGTCGAAGCCGGTGGCGCGCAGCGCGGCGTCCACCCGGCCGCCGAGCCCGTCGATCCGGGTGCCGTTCTCCACCTGCACCCGGACCTGCTGCGGGGCCACGTCCACCGGTACCGCGGGCTGTGGCCGCGCGGGCCGGCCGCCGGGCGCGGCCGCCGGTGCCAGCGGGCGGTCGTCGCGCAGCGCCTGGAACAGCTTCGCGGCCTTCGGCTCGTCCCACTTCACCGTGGAGCCGATGCCCTTCACCCGGAAGGAGGGGTTGCCGATCGGCACCGAGGCGAACTCCGAGGAGGACGGGGTGAAGTCCCGCATCGCCTGTCCGAGGGCCAGCATCTGCTCCGAGCCGAAGTCCTTGTCGGCGCGCACGGAACCGAGCAGGGTGGAGCTGACCTGCTTGAACTTGACCGGATTGAGCAGGACGCCACCGCTGGTGGACTCGTGGATCAGGGCCGCGACGAACCGCTGCTGACGCTGCATCCGGCCGAGGTCGGAGGCGCCGTCCACATGGCGCGAGCGCACGTACTGCAGGGCCTGTCCGCCGCTCAGGCGGTGGGTGCCGGGCAGCAGGTCGAGGCCGGTGTTCGGGTCGCGCATGGTCTTGGCGGTGCAGATGTCCACCCCGCCGAGCGCGTCGACCGTCTTCATGAAGCTGGTGAAGTCGACCTCCAGGTAGTGGTCGATCTTCACCCGGGTCATGTTCTCCACGGTGCGCACGGTCAGGTTGGGCCCGCCCTCGGCGTAGGCGGCGTTCAGCTTCAGGGGATGCGCCTTGTGCGTCTTGCCGGTGACCAGGTCCTGATGGGCGGGGACCTCGGCGTAGCTGTCGCGGGGGAGGCTGATGACGCTCGCCCGCCCCTTGTCGGCCGAGATGTGCACCAGCATGATCGTGTCGGTGCAGTGGCAGGGCGCGCCGCCCAGGCGGTACTCGCGCTTCTCCTCGCTGCTGATCTTCTCGCGGCCGTCGGTGCCGACCAGCAGGAAGTTCACCCCGTGCCCGGCCTGCGGGCGGTTCTTCATGTCCTTGAAGGGGTCCACCCGTTCGATCCCGGTGTCCAGCCCGGTCATCACGGCGTGCCCGACGGCCCCGGAACCCAGCACCAGCACCGCCAGCCCGCCCGCGATCCGGACCCCCCACCGGGGCCCGTCCGCCCGGCGCCGGACCGCCGGACCGCCGCCCGTCATTCGCTGGGCGCGCTGCGGTGGCCTGGCGGGACGGGTGGAACGGTGCGGCTGGGGCACGGGGACACCTCCGCGGGGCAGTAGGGCAGCGGGGCAGCAGGCACATTCGGCTGATTCGTCAGAACAGTAGGCCCATACGATCAGCCTCTGTCCGTACCGCTCGTCCGCCGCGCACCCGTTTCCCCCGTACGCGGTAACGTGACACCGATACCCGACCTTGAAGGACCACATGCCCGCCCAGCAGCCCGCAGTCTCGGTGATCATGCCGGTGCTCAACGAGGAGCGCCACCTGCGTG
This sequence comes from Streptomyces sp. NPDC051183, assembly GCF_040682455.1. Lineage (NCBI taxonomy): Bacteria > Bacillati > Actinomycetota > Actinomycetes > Kitasatosporales > Streptomycetaceae > Streptomyces > Streptomyces sp. NPDC051183. The sequence continues at coordinate 33,830 of NZ_JBFBBA010000002.1, read as the reverse complement.
ACTCCGTCCGCCACATCCTCGGACAGGAGTACGCCGGCGAGATGGAGGTGGTGATCGCGCTGGGTCCGTCCACGGACCGCACCGACGAGATCGCCGCCGACCTGGTACGGGAGGACCCCCGCGTCCACACCGTGCCGAACCCCACCGGCCGCACCCCCGCCGCCCTCAACGCCGCCATCAAGGCCTCGCGTCACCCCATCGTGGTACGCGTCGACGGCCACGGCATGCTCTCCCCGAACTACATCGCCACCGCGGTCCGACTCCTGGAGGAGACCGGCGCGCAGAACGTCGGCGGCATCATGCACGCCGAGGGCGAGAACGCCTGGGAGGACGCCGTCGCCGCCGCGATGACCTCGAAGATCGGCGTCGGCAACGCGGCCTTCCACACCGGCGGCCAGGCCGGCCCCGCCGAGACCGTGTACCTCGGCGTCTTCCGCCGCGAGGCGCTGGAGCAGCAGGGCGGGTACAACGAGGAGTTCATCCGCGCCCAGGACTGGGAGCTGAACTTCCGCATCCGCGAGGCCGGCGGCCTCATCTGGTTCTCGCCCGAGCTGAAGGTCCAGTACCGCCCGAGGCCCTCCGTACGGGCCCTGGCCAAGCAGTACAAGGACTACGGGCGCTGGCGCCACGTGGTGGCCCGCTACCACTCCGGCTCCATCAACCTGCGCTACCTCGCCCCGCCGACCGCCGTCTGCGCCATCGCCGCAGGCGTGGTCGCGGGCGCGGCCCTCACCCCGTGGGCCTTCGCGATTCCGGCCGGCTACCTCGCGGCGATCACCGCCGGATCGGTCCCGGCCGGCAAGGGGCTCCCGCTCAAGGCCCGGGCGCAGATCCCGGTCGCCCTGGCGACGATGCACATGTGCTGGGGCTTCGGCTTCCTGACCAGCCCGCGTTCGCTGGCGAACAAGGTCATCGCGAGCCGCCGCCCGTCGGTGCGCCGCGACCCCAGCGAGGTCTGAGCGGGGGCGCGCACGGCCCCGCGTACGCGAAAGGGGTGACCCGGTCCGGGAGGACCGGGTCACCCCTTTCGCATGACCCGCGCCGTCTCAGCTCACCAGCGGTAGGGCTTGTAGACGTCCATGCACGCCCCGCTGTCCGCGCCGTTGAGCGCATCGGCCGACTCCGGGACCGCGCCGGCCTCGGGCGCGGGCTGCTGCGGGTAGAGGTTGCCCTCCCGCCAGTCCGCGCCCACCACGAGGGTGATCCTGGTGGCCCCGGCGGCCTTCTGCACCGAGCCGGCCGGAATCCCGAGGGCCGCCGCCACGCTCTGCGCGTCGGCCGCCTGGGCGTCCGTGGCGTAGCGGACGACCGTGGTCTTCTCCGGGGTGGTCTTGGTGTCCGCCTTGGCCAGCGCGAACCCCTTGGAGACCAGCTGGCCCGCGACGACCGTGGCGCGCTTGGGCACCGGCGTGGCTCCGGCCCCGGTGCCGTTGACCACCTGCACGGCGATCTTCGCCGGGTCGGTGGTCGGGGCCTTGGGGGGCTCGGTGGCCGGCGCCGACGGGGAACCGCCCGTGGTGGGCTGGCCGCTCTGGGCCGGGGCGGCGGGTTCGCCGTTGGAGTCCATGGCGATGTCCTTGCGGAGCATCGTCCACATCTTCTCGGCGTCCTTGGGGTTGACGACCACCCGGTTCTTGTCACCCGGGGCTTCCAGCACCGGGATCGTGGTCATCGTGATGCGGTTGACCGGTACGTCCTTGAGCAGCAGGGAGAGGTCGAGGAGCTTCTTGACCGACCCGATCTCCTCCGACACCCTCAGCGACTTCGTGGCCGCCTCCGCCAGGCCCGTGAGGCGGGGGATGTCGGTGAAGGCGTTCTGGCTCTTGAGCCCCCGCATCATCGAGTTCATGTACATGTGCTGGGCCTTGGCCCGGCCCATGTCACTGCCGAAGGCGTGCCGGGTGCGCAGCCACTGGAGCGCCTGCTCGCCCTGGACCCTGGTGGTGCCCGCCTTCAGCTTGAGGCCGGAACCGCCCGTCCCCGACCCCGGCTCCGACTGGTCGAAGACGTTCTGGTTGACGCAGACGTCGACGCCGCCGATGGCGTCGGCCATGCTCACGACACCCGCGAAGTCGATCATCATCCAGTGGTCGATGTAGACGTTGGTCAGCTTCTCCCAGGTGGCCAGGGTGCAGCCGGGACCCCCGTTGGCGAGGCTCTCGTTGATCATCGTCTTGGTGGCCTTGTACTTCGTGCCCGACTTGGGATCGGTGCACTCCGGGATGTCCACGATGGTGTCGCGCGGAACGGAGGTGACCGAGGCGTTCTTCCGGTCGGCGGAGATGTGGATCAGCATCTGCACGTCGGCCCGCGCGGGGTCGCCGATGTTGTCCCAGCCCCCACCGAGTTTCGCGTTCTCCTCGTCGCGGATGTCGGAGCCGAGCATCAGGATGTTGATCGGACGCCGGCCCGCGGCGTCGGCCTCGCTCTTGGCGACCCCGCTGTCACCGCTCAGGCGCTGGCCGCTGCGGATGTTGCCGTTGAGGTGGCGGTAGTAGAGGTAACCGGCCGCCGCCGTCCCGAGTATGAGGAACGCCAGCACCGAGGAGACCCAGCGCAGGACGCGCCGTTTGCCCCGCCGGGTGCGGCGGCTGCCACGGCGTCTGCGCGAGGAGGCGCTCCGCTGTGGGGGTACCGCGTCGGACGCGTCCGCACGGCCGTCGGATATGCCCTCGGCGCCCTGGGCGGGCGCCCCCTCCCCTCGCACGCTGCTGTGCCTCACGCGTACCCCCCTTGCATTCCCTGTGTGGTCGGTATTGTGCCGGTCCGACCTGTCCCGGCCCGGCATTTGGCGATCATGGTCGCCCGGTGGCCCCCCGGCCGGTCACTTCGCGCAGATCGCCTTGTCCGCCTCGACCCGCTGGACGCCCTCGGGGGCCTTCTGCGGGGCCGTCTGGGACACCCCGGCCCCCTTGAAGTCGGCGCCCAGCGTCAGCTTCATCGGGGTCTTCGCGGAGGCGTCCGCCGTACCCGGCTTCAGCGCCGAGGCCGGGAGTCCCATCATGTCCGCCAGCGCCCTGGCCTGGTCCGCCTGGTTGGGCGCGTACTCCAGCTGCGTGGTGGGGACCTTGGCCGGGGCGTTGCCGCGGTTGCTGGCCTTGGACACGCCCTTGGTGTTCTGCAGCCAGGTCAGGGTGCCGGAGGCGGAGCCCGCGGGGCCGCCGCCGTTGTAGATGTCCACCCGTACGTCCTTGGCGGGGGCACGGCTGCCCTGGAGCAGGGCGTCCTGCTTGTTCTTCTCCTCGGCGTTCGCGGCGTCGGCCGCGTCCTTGGCGGCCTGCTCCTTCTGCTCGACCTCCGTGAGGGAGACGTCCCCGCGGATCATCTGCAGCAGCGGATCGGCCTGCGCCGGATTCACGACGACGGTCGCCTTGACCTTCTCCGCGGGATTGTCGAGTACGGGAAGAGTGGTGAAGGTGATGTTCTTGAGGTCGATGTCCTTCAACTCACCCGCGAGATCCGTGAGTTTGTCGATCGACCCTATCCCGGAGTCCACGCTCAGCGATTTGGTCGCCGCCTCCGCGAGGGAGAAGAACTTCTTCGGACTGGTCAGGGTCTGCTTCGACTTCATCTCGCGCATCATCGAACCGAGGAACTGCTGCTGGGTCTTGATGCGGTCGAGGTCGCTCTCATTGCCGAAGGCGTGCCGGGTCCGTACGAAGGCCAGCGCCTGCTCGCCCTCCAGCCGGTGCTCGCCCGCCGACAGCTTCAGCTTGGAGTCCTCGTCGTCGACGGCCTTCTCCACGCAGACCGGGACCCCGCCGACCGCCGTGCTCAGGTTCTTCACCGCGTTGAAGTCGGCCATCATGAAGTGGTCGATCTGGATCCCGGTGATCTCCTTGACCGTACGCATCGTGCAGCCCGGGTCGCGGCCCGCCTGGCCGAGGCTCGTGTTGAAGCGGACCCCGCGCTCACCGGGGATGTTCTTCGTCGTACCGTCCGGCTGCTTGGTCGGGCAGGACGGGACGTTGGTGATCAGGTCGCGCGGGATGGACAGCGCGGTGGCGTTGGAGCGGTCCTTGGAGACGTGGAAGAGGATCGTGGTGTCGGCGTGCCCGACGCTGCCGGAGTCCCCGTAGCCCTCGTTGCCCTCGCCGCTGCGCTTGTCGGTGCCGATGACCAGGATGTTGAAGGCCTGGTCCTTCTTGAAGCCGCCGCTCGTCCCGGCGTCGCCGACGTCGGTGACGTTCAGGTTGCCGTTCAGGTGCTCGTAGTAGAGGTACGCCGCGACCGAGCCGCCGACCAGCAGGAACGCCAGGGTCGCGCCCGTGATGACCAGGACCTTCTTCTTGCGGCCGCCGCCGTCCTTGCGTGAACGGCCGCCGCGCCGTCCGCCGCCGGGAGGCCCGTCACCGCGGCGCGGCCCGGGGACCGCCGGTGAAGGGGACGGGGCAGCGGGCGCGCCCGGAGCCGGGGCGCCACGGCGCCCTGCCTGGCGGGGAGCCTGGTCGGAAGGCGCTCTGCGGGGGGCGGCGACGGACGCCTGCGCTTGCGCAGGGGAATGGTCCAGTTGCAGTTCGTAGTTGCCTGTGCGGGGGTTGAGCACCCACTGGTCTGCGGGGTCGATCTCGTCGGCCCGCCCACGGCTTTGCGCATCCACGGTTGCTCGAATCCTCCGTCGGTGCTTCGCGATGCGCCTCCCCCCAGGCGCCCGGTCAACGATCCGGCTGCTGGTGCACGGCCTCTTTGCTGGCCGGGGCACCGGATCGCTCACCTTATCCGGCCAGGTCAGCCGCAAACCATGCTGGTGACAAATTCCACTCCCCTTATAACGGGCCAATCACCTCAAGCAGCTCGGTTCGGTGTCCGGCTTTTGGGATTGCTTTACCGGCAGTCGGCGGTGCCGGCCGTGGTGCCCGTGAATGTGGGGACCGGTGCGGGGGTGTTCTCGGCGGGGGCGGAGGGGCTGCCCTCGGCCGCCGTGGCGGTGCGGGGGCTGGGCTCCGGCTCGGGCGGGGTCACCGTCACCGGCTTGTCGGCCCGCAGCTGCTGGAACAGCCGGTTCGCGTCCGGCTCCAGCAGCTCGTCCCGGTTCGGGTCCACGGAGCTCGGGCGGCGCGGCACCGTCAGGAACTTGACCTGGTCGGTCGGTATGCCCCTTACGCCCCTTACGAGTTCGTACAGCCCGCGCAGCGACGCCAGTCCCGGGTCCGTGGTCACCGAGGAGGTCGCCGCGTCCAGCAGCGGGTAGAGCCGCGCCGGGTTCAGCAGTACCCCGTTGCTCTGCACCTTCTTGACCAGCGAGCCGAGGAACTGCTGCTGGCGCTGCATCCGTTCCGTGTCGCTGCCGTCACCCAGGCTGTAGCGGGCGCGGACGAAGCCGAGCGCCTGCTCGCCCTGGAGCGTCTGCCGCCCGGCGGGCAGCTTCAGCTTGGCCTCAGGGTCGTTCACGGGCTCCTTGAGGCAGACCTCGACCCCGCCGACGGCGTCGACCATCTTCTTGAACCCGCCGAAGTCCAGCACCATGTGGTGGTCGATGCGGATCCCGGTCAGCTTCTCGACCGTACGGATCGTGCAGGCGGCCCCGCCCCACTGGAACGCCCAGTTGAACTGCGCCGTCCGCTCCGTGGTGCGCTGCCCGTCGGGCCCCAGGCAGCTCGGGATCTCCGCCATCAGGTCCCGGGGTATCGACACGGCCGTCGCGCTCCTGCGGTCGGCCGGCAGGTGCAGCAGGATCGCGGTGTCCGAGCGCTGGGTGCCCCCGTCCTGGCCGTAGCGGGCGTTCTCCAGGCCCGAGCGCGAGTCCGAGCCGATCAGCAGGATGTTCTGCGCGCCGCCCGCGAGGTGCGTCGGGCGGTCCCGCTCGTAGCGCCGCAGCTCGGAGGCGGCCGAGGTGTCCTCGGTGATGTTCCCGTCGAGCTTGGTGTAGAGCCACCACCCGGCGGCCGCCCCGGCGAGGACCAGCAGGGCCAGCACGAGGCCGATCCAGCGCAGCAGGCGACGCCGACGGCTGCGCGGAGGCTTCGGAGTGCCTCCGCCGCCCTCGGTGCCGCCCGGTATGCCCGCGCTGTCCGTCACTCGCGTTCCGTCCCCTCACCGCCGTGGCACGACCAGCCGTACGGGTGAGTACGGCTTCCTGCCCGATCCTGCCCCCGGGCGGCCGGGGCGGCCCGGGGGCAGGGCCCCGTACAGGGCCATGTGGGTGACAAATCGCGCGTTGTCGCTGTTGGGCGAAGTGGGTGAGGGGCTACTGGGCGGTGTGGGTGACGCGCTCGCTCTCGGTCCGCTGTGCCAGGCCGTCCGCCGACAGCCGGTCGAGGTTGCGGCACAGAACCACCGAACCGCCGGCGGCCAGCGCGGCGAAGAGCCCCGCCGAGAGCCCTTCCCAGGTGTCGTAGCCGAGCCCGGACAGCATCCGCGAGCCGTCCTTGAGGCCGAGCTCCGCCGCGTCCTCGCGGGCCCGCTCGCAGATCCGGGCGTACGAGAGCTCCTCGCCCCGCACCACCAGCCCCGGGCCGTCGGCGTCGACCGGCGCGAAGGGCGCGAACCGGTCGCCCTGCCCCGGCACCTCCACGGCGTAGTCCGCGAACCCGGCGGGCGGCTGCGGGAAGCGCCCGCCCAGCGGCCGCAGCGCCAGCGCCACCCGCTCGCCCGGGCACGCGGCGGCCTCCTCCAGGGTGTCGGGCCCGCTCACGACGAGGTCGGCACCGGCCGGATCCCCGCCCACCTCGGCCACGACCCCGACCGAGGCGCAGGCGAGCAGCCACACGGCGCTCTGCCAGTGCGCCGGGAGCATCAGCGCGAGCCGGTCGCCCGGCTCGGCGCCCAGGTCGCCCTGGAGCAGATTGGCGGTCTTGGCCACCCAATTGGCGAAGGTGGCGACGGACAATTCGACGCGCTCGCCCGTGGCGTCGTCGTAGAAGGTGACCAGAGGGCGGCCCGGATCGGCGGCGAGCGCGGATCGCAGCAGGTCGGCAGGGGTGCGGTCGGTGGCGTTCACGCACCAGAGCCTACGCGGGCCGCTCCGCCGTACGGCGGCAGCACGCTCCCCCGTACGGGGTAGGCGTACGGGCCGCCGATCAGACGGTGTGTCAGTTCTCGGATGGCGAGCGCCGCCGGGAGTACTCAGCATCCTTTCCATGCGTGGATTCCTTGCTTCCCCGATCGGCGTCGCGACGGCAGCCGCACTGGCCCTGCCGCTCGTGCTCCCCACTACGGCCCTGGCCGCCCCCCTCCCGGGCGTGGTCACCCCGGTGGCTCCCGCCGGGTCCACCCAGTCCCTGCCCCTGGTCCCGCTGGGACCGGCCGCCGAGTCCCCCGGCGTCCCGGGCATGAGCACCTCACCCCGCCTGCCGGAGACGCAGGGCCTGGCCGCGCGCGAGGTCACGACGTTCTCGTTGGTCGGCGTCGTATGGGACGACGCGAGCACCCAGCTCTTCGGCCGCGTCCAGGTCCGTACCCGCTCCGCGTCGACCGCGGTCTGGTCCGACTGGCAGGACGTCGAGACCCACAACAGCGAGCACGCCGCCGACCCCGACACGCCGGAACGCGGCTCCGGCCGGGTCCGCGGCAGCACCGCCCCGCTGTGGGTCGGCGAGTCCGACGGCGTGGAGGTACGCGTCCAGGCGGAGCCCGGCAGCAACCGCGCGGCGGGCCGCCGGCTGCCGTCGGGCATGCGCATCGAGCTGGTCGACCCCGGCGCGACGGACGGCCGTCCGGCGGCGGGCGACGGCAAGAACGGCGCCCCGACGGGTGACGACAAGGGCGATCTCGTGCTGCTGCCGGGCATGACGATGGAGATGGCGGAGTCCTCCGCCGTCAACGTCCCGATGGCCCCGCTCGGCGCGAACGAGATCCCCGCGCTCAACAAGGCCGACTCCACCGCCGACGCGGTCCTGGCCGACGACACGCTCGAACAGGTCGCGCGCCCGTTCATCGGGCCGCGCCCGCGCATCGTCACCCGCAAGGGGTGGGGCGCGGACGAGAGCCTGCGCGAGAAGGCCTTCGTCTACACGAACACGGTCAAGGCGGCGTTCGTCCACCACACCGCCTCCGGCAACAACTACGCCTGCAAGGACGCCCCGGCGGTGCTGCGCAGCCTGTACCGCTACCACGTGGTCAGCAGCGGATGGCGCGACATCGGCTACAACTTCGCCGTCGACAAGTGCGGCACGGTGTACGAGGGGCGCGCGGGCGGCGTCGCCAAGGCGGTGCTCGGCGCGCACACCATGGGGTTCAACACGGACAGCATGGGCATCGCGGTGATCGGCTCGTTCGGCTCCACGGCCCCACCGGCGGTCTCCGTGAAGGCGGTGGCGCAGCTGACTGCGTGGAAGCTCGGCCTCTTCGGGGCGGATCCGCGGGCGAAGACGACTCTGACGTCGGGCGGCGGCAACCGGTACCCCAAGGGCCAGAAGGTTTCGCTGAACGTCATCTCGGGCCACCGGGACGGCTTCGCGACGGAATGCCCCGGCAAGCGGCTCTACAGCGAGCTCCCCCCGACCCGCGTCTCCTCGGCGAAACTCCAGGGCCGCTAACGGCACGCCCCGGACGCAGACGGGGCGGGTCGCGCAAACCGCGCCCCGGCCCCGCCGGTCCGGCTCATGGTGTCCGGGCCGCAGCGTCGGGCACGCAGCGTCGGGCACGCGGCGCCCGGGCCCCGGCGCCCGGGCACGCGGCGCCCGGGCCCCGGAGTTCGGGCCCCGGAGTTCGGCTCGCGCCGCCCGGCCCCGCCGTCGTCCGGGGCGGCGCTGTCCGGGGCATGGTGTCCGGGGCGCGGGCCGGGCGCAGGCCCGGGTGTGTCGGCCCGCGGCGCTACGCTCGAAGGCATGGCCGGCCGCTTCGACCCCCTCACCCGTACCGCCGTGCGCGGCGGCCGCACCGACGTGCCCCGGGCCACCGCTAACGCCACCCCCGGTGCCAAGGCCCGCACCTGGAGCCCCGACGGCCCCCTGGACCTCGGCCTCACCCTCGGCCCGCTCCGGCGCGGCCCCGGCGACCCCACCTTCCGCACCACCCCCGACGGCTCCGTCTGGCGGGGCTGCCGGACCCCCGCCGGCCCCGCCACGCTCCGGGTCGCCGCCCACGGCACCGCCGTGCACGCCGAAGCCTGGGGCCCCGGCGCCGACTGGGTCCTCGACGAACTGCCCGCCCTGCTCGGCGCGGACGACGACCCGGCCGCCTTCGTCCCGCGCCACCGGCTCCTGCACGCCAGCCACCGCCGCCGCCCGGGCCTGCGCCTGACCCGTACCGGGCTGGTCCTGGAGTCCCTGATCCCGACCGTGCTGGAGCAGAAGGTCACCGCCGACGAGGCGTACCGCGCATGGCGCCGGCTCGTACGGCAGTACGGCGAGCCCGCGCCGGGCCCCGGCCCCGGCCCCGGCCCCGGCCCCGCCCCGCGGGACCTGTACGTGATGCCCGACCCCCGAACCTGGGCCCTGATCCCGTCCTGGGACTGGCACCGGGCCGGCGTAGACGCCAAGCGCTCCGCGGCCATCGTCCGGGCCGCCCGCGTCGCCGGCCGCCTGGAAGAGGCGGCCGCCATGGACCTGCCCGAGGCCGTACGGAGGCTGGAGGCCGTCCCCGGCATCGGCCCCTGGACCTCCGCCGAGACCCTCCAGCGCAGCAACGGCGCCCCCGACGCCGTCACCACCGGCGACCTGCACCTGCCGGGCATCGTCGGCTACGCGCTGGCCGGCGACCGCGACGCCGACGACGCCGCGATGCTGGAGCTCCTCGCCCCGTACGCCGGCCAGCGCCACCGCGCCGCCCGTCTCATCCTCCTCGCCGGAGCCGCCCCGCCCCGGCGCACCCCGCGGATGCCCCGCGGGGACATCGGCCGGCTCTGACCGCCCCCGGCCCGGCTACCGCACCTCGATGAACCGTTCCGCCTCGCGCGCGGGCCGCTCCGCCGGAGCCGAGGCCGGGTGTCCCACGGCCACCGCCCCCATCGGGTCCCAGTCGTCCGGCAGCCCGAGCACCTTGCGCACGACGTCCCGGCAGAACATCGTCGAGGACACCCACGCCGAACCCAGCCGCTCCCCGGCCAGCGCGACCAGGAAGTTCTGCACGCCCGCGCCCATCGCGACCACGAACATCTCCCGCTCCGCCGCGTCCCGGCGCGCGTGCCCGTAGTCGTGCGCGCCGTCCGTCACCAGGCACGGCACCACCAGGTACGGGGCGGCCCGCAGGACGTCGCCGCGCCGCACCCGCTTCGCGATGGACTCCGGGGACTTGCCGTCCCGCCGCAGGTCCTCGATCCACGCGTCCCGCATCGCGTCGAGCAGCTCCAGCCGCGCCGCGGCCGACTCCAGCAGGACGAACCGCCACGGCGTCGTGTGGTGCGGGGCCGGGGCCGTCACGGCGGCCGCCACCGCGCGGCGGACCGCGCCCGGGTCGACCGGGTCGGCGGTGAAGGCCCGTACCGTACGGCGCTGCGTCACGGCCTCCCGTACCGCCTCCGAGGTGCCGAGGCGGAACATGTCGTCGGCCGGCGAGCGGACCAGGTCCCGCGCCGAGGAGCCCTCGCCCAGTACGTGGGCCAGCCCGCGCACCACCGCCACCGGCAGGCCGGCGGCCTTGCCCTTGACCAGGTCCCCGGCGCCGGCCAGTTCGTCGGCGGTGGCCACAACCGTCGCGCTCAGCGGGTTGCCGTGCGCGTCCGTACCGCCGCGCAGGTCGTCCAGGACCCGCACCCCGGCCGAGCCGATCGCGACGTCGGTGAGCCCGGTGCGCCACGGCCGCCCGAAGGTGTCCGTCACCACGACCCCGACGTCCACGGACAGCAGCTCCCGCAACCCGGCCCGGATGGCGCGCGCCGAGGCGTCCGGGTCCTCGGGCAGCAGCAGCACCGTGCCGGGGGCCGTGTTCGAGGCGTCCACACCGGCCGCGGCCATCACCAGGCCCTGGCGGTTCTCGACTATGCGCAGGGTTCCGCGCCGCGCGACCACCCGTACGGTCTCCGCGTCTATGGCGTCCTCGCGCGAGTCGGCCCGGGTGATGCGGCCCTCCGCCTTGGAGACGATCTTCGAGGTGACCAGCAGGACGTCGCCGTCCCGCAGGCCCGGCTCGGCGGCCGCGATCAGGCGCGCCAGGTCGTCGCCGGGTCGGACCTCGGGGATCCCGCCGAGGGCCCGGACCTCGTACGAGGGACCGGGCGCGCCGGAGGCCCCGCGCTCGCCGGGGGCGGTCACCGGGAGGCCTCCGCGAGTTCCAGCGCGGCCCGGGCCATGTCGGCGGTGGCGGCCAGGTCGGTCATCATCAGCGGCACCGCCCGGCAGCCGATCCCGGCCGCCTCCACCTCGGGGACGGCGGCCGCGTCGGCGGTGTCGACGAGCCAGCCGTCGAGCAGCCCGGTGCCGTAGTGCAGGGCGACCGCGGCGGCGGTGGACTCGACGCCCACCGCGGCGAGCACCTTGTCGGCCATGCCGCGCACGGGCGCGCCCCCGACGATGGGGGAGAGGCCGACCACGGGCGCCTGCGCGGAGGCGACGGCCTCCCGGATGCCGGGGACGGCCAGGATGGTGCCGACCGAGACCACGGGGTTGGACGGCGGGAAGAGGATCACGTCGGCGGCCGCGATGGCCTCCAGCACGCCGGGCGCGGGCTTGGCCTGCTCGGCGCCCACGGGGACGACGGCCTCCGCGTCCACCGAGGCGCGCATCCGGACCCAGTACTCCTGGAAGTGGATGACCTTGCGCTCGCCGGTGCCGGCGTCGGTGATCGCGACGTGGGTCTCGACCCGGTCGTCGGACATGGGCAGCAGCCGGACCCCGGGCTGCCAGCGGTCGCAGAGGGCCTCGGTGACGGCGCTGAGCGGGTAGCCCGCGCCGAGCATCTGTGTACGGACGATGTGGGTGGCGAAGTCGCGGTCGCCGAGGCCGAACCAGGTGGGTCCGACCCCGTACGCCGCGAGTTCCTCCTTGACGGTGAAGGACTCGTCGGTGCGGCCCCAGCCCTGGTCCTCGTTGATGCCACCGCCGAGGGTGTACATCACCGTGTCCAGATCGGGGCACACCTTCAGCCCGAACAGGTGAATGTCGTCACCGGTGTTGCCGATGACCGTGATGTCCGCGTCGGGAACCGCGGCTTGGAGTCCGCGGAGGAAACGGGCGCCGCCGATGCCGCCGGCCAGAACAACAATGCGCATGCAGCGCAGTCTGTCAGGCCGCGTGCCGTCAGACGGAGACGGCCTCCGGCCTGGCCGGGGAGCAGTTGTGCATCGGCATCTCGGTCAGGCCGGGGAAGTACACGTGCAGGCTGACCGCGCCGTCGAGGCTGTCGTTGACGACCTCGTGGGCGTAACCGGGGGCGAAGACGCGCTGGGCGCCGGCGCGCAGGTTGAGGGGGCCGCGGGAGGGGTTCGCCGCGTGCTCGGTGAGCTCGCCGTCGAGGACGGTCAGCACTCCGGAGGAGGCGCCGTGGTCGTGCAGGCCGCTGCCCTGGCCGGGGACCCAGCTGAGCAGCCAGACCTCGTACCCGGGGCCGGTGCGCAGCCGGTGGTACCAGCGGGTGGTGGCGTCGTATTCGACGAGGTGCTCCCACTCGGAGCGGTTCTCGGCGATGGAGCGGGCGAGGCCGGCGAACTCGGCGACGGTGGCCGGGTGTTCGCGGGCGGGCTGCAGGAGGTGCTGCACGGAGAGGATGTCGCCGGCGATCTGGAGGTCGCTCTCGACGGTGAGGGGGGTGCTGTTCATCGTGGGGGAGTCCTCGACGGATGTCAGTGGTGCTGGCGGTTGCTGTGGGGGCGGGCCGGAGCTCTGGGGAGCCGAAGCTCCGAAGGCATCAACAGCCGCAACAGCAACAGCGAACCTGGGCAGCCCACAGGAACCCACGAATGGGGGTCCGGGAGGCGGCTGAGGTCACTGACATGGCAACAAGGAGAGCGGGTCGGGGTGGGGACTGTCAACCCAATGTCCGATTTGGTCCAAAAGTTTCACCTCATCCGGTTAGTGTGTGCGGAGAAAGGTTTGTGCAGTCCGCGCCAGGGGATGTGGCGCTCCAAGCCGCCGCGGTCACCGCATTGGGGGCGCTTCCAAACCGGTCGTCGCCACACCGTGGCCGAAATGTGATCCACACCGCTTCTTCGGCCGGATCGGAACCCCACCACAGAGTGACGCGTCGACTACTGGAGAGGGAGTGGCCCTTGCGATGTCTATGGCATGTGTCACGATTTTTGGCGATATGAACACTTTCTGCATAGGCTTGGTTCCGCAGAGTGAATAAGGGGCCCAATAGCAGATCTCGGCTTGACTGCGCCGGAGCCCCCCACTTGTAATTTCACTCGTGTCGTTACCTGGCGATCAGTAACGGCAACACCACGGGGACGCACAGACAGAGCGAGGGGCGCACATGACCGAGCTGTTTCAGGAACTGCTGGTCGAGGAGGCGGACGAGGAGCTCGGATGGCAGGAGCGCGCACTGTGCGCCCAGACCGACCCCGAGTCCTTCTTTCCCGAGAAGGGCGGCTCCACCCGCGAGGCCAAGAAGGTCTGCCTGGCCTGTGAAGTCCGCTCCGAATGCCTGGAGTACGCCCTCGCCAACGATGAGCGGTTCGGCATCTGGGGCGGCCTGTCCGAGCGCGAGCGCCGTCGCCTGAAGAAGGCAGCGGTCTGAAACTGCCCCGGCGCTCGCTTCCCGGCGCCCACGGCACATCCCATGACATATCAACCGCCGCGCACGGCATAGCCGACAGCACGGCGCACACCGCACGAGCACCACGGCAAGCACCGCAACGAGCTGAGCAAACGGTCCGCCTCCTGCACCTTCCCCGCTGGAGGCGGACCGCTGTGTTCCCAGCCGTTAGTGTGGGGCGCTGTCCAGCAGCCTCCGAGGGCACACCACCCCCGGACCCCCCGGCCGGAGGGCCCGTACCGCGATGTCCCTGCACAGCCAGTCGACGGCCTCCTACCAGGCTGCCGCCACACCAGAGTTCCCCCGGCACGTCGTCACCGCGGTGCTCGTCGCCCATGACGGCGCCCGCTGGCTGCCCCGGACGCTCGCCGGCCTCCTGGGCCAGGAACGCCCCGCCCAGAGCCACATCGCCGCCGACACCGGCAGCGCCGACGACTCCGCGCGCCTGCTGGGCGAGGCCCTGGGCGACGACCGCGTCCTGCACCTCGCCCGCCGCACCGGCTTCGGCGCCGCCGTCGACGAGGCCGCCCGCACCGCCGGCACCCTCACGCCCGAGGACCTCCCGTACCTCAAGCGCCCCTCCGGCTGGGACCCCGTCAGCCGCACCTGGCGCGACGACAACTACGACCTCCCCGAGCTGCCCCACGGCGAACCCGTCCAGTGGCTCTGGCTGCTCCACGACGACTGCGCCCCCGAGCCCGACGCCCTCGCCGAACTGCTGCGCGTCGCCGAGGAGAACCCCGACGCCGCCGTCATCGGCCCCAAGCTGCGCGGCTGGTACGACAAGAAGCAGCTCCTCGAAGTCGGCGTCACCATCGCCCGCAGCGGCCGCCGCTGGACCGGCCTCGACCGCCGCGAACAGGACCAGGGCCAGCACGACCAGGTCCACCCCGTCCTCTCCGTCTCCACCGCCGGCATGCTCGTGCGCCGCGACGTGTACGACGCCCTCGGCGGCTTCGACCGCCGACTGCCCCTCATGCGCGACGACGTCGACCTCTGCTGGCGCGCCCAGAGCGCCGGCCACAGCGTCCTCATCGCCCCCGACGCCGTCCTGCGCCACGCCGAGGCCTCCGCCCGCGAACGCCGCACCGTCGACTGCGCGGGCCGCACCACCGCCAGCCCGCACCGCGTGGACAAGGCCGGCGCCGTCTACACGATGCTCGCCAACAGCTCCGGCCGCGCGCTCCCGTACGTCCTGCTGCGCGTCCTCGTCGGCACCGTGCTGCGCACCCTCGCCTACCTCGTCGGCAAGGCCCCCGGCCAGGCCGTCGACGAGATCACCGGCCTCCTCGCCACCCTCCTGAGACCCGGCCGCATCCTGGCCGCCCGCAAGGCGCGCCGCCGCCCCGCCGTCCCCGCCAAGGAACTGCGCCCGCTCTTCCCGCCGCCCGGCGCCACCCTGCGCGCCAACGTCGAACAGCTCGCCGGCTACTTCGGCGCCGACCGCGACACCGAGGCCGCCGCCGGCCGCCACGGCGGCGCCGTCGAGTCCGGCCCGGGCGGGGACGACGCCGACTTCCTGGAGATCGAACAGTTCGCGCGCCTCAAGCGGATCGCGCGCAAGCCCGCGCCCGTCCTCTTCGCGCTCCTCCTGCTCGTCTCCCTGATCGCCTGCCGCTCCCTGCTCGGCGGCGGCTCCCTCATGGGCGGCGCCCTGCTGCCCGCCCCCGACAGCGGACTCGACCTCTGGCGCCGCTACACCGGCGACTGGCAGCCCGTCGGCACCGGCTCCACCACCGGCGCACCCCCCTACCTCGCCGTCCTAGGGGCGTTCTCCACCCTGCTGTTCGGCTCCACCGCCACCGCCCTGACCCTGCTGCTCGTCTGCTCGGTCCCGCTCGCCGGACTCGCCGCCTACTTCGCCTCCCGGCCGCTCGTCGAGTCCCGGCTGCTGCGCGGCTGGGCCGCCATCGCCTACGCCTTCCTCCCCGCCGTCACCGGAGCCCTCGCCGGCGGCCGCCTCGGCACCGCCGTCCTCGCGATCCTGCTCCCGCTCATCGCCCGCTCCGCCGTCGCGGCCTTCGGGTTCGCCGACTCCGAGACCACCGGCAGCTGGCGCGCGACCTGGACCTACACCCTCCTGCTGACGCTGGCCACCGCCTTCACCCCCGTGGTGTGGCCGCTCGCCGCCGTGCTGGGGACCGCCGCGCTCGTCATGCGCCGGGCGCGCTGGAAGGCGTACGGGCTGCGGCTCCTGGCCACCCTCGCCGTCCCGCTCCTCGTGCTCGCCCCCTGGTCGCTGAGCCTGCTCACGCACCCCGGCCGCTTCCTGCACGAGGCCGGACTGCCCTACGGCACCGGCTCCGCCACCGCCCTGGACCTCCTCGGGATCAGCCCCGGCGGGCCCAACACCGCAGGCGGAGCGGTGCTCCTCGGCATCGTCCTCGCCGCGCTGGCCGCCCTGGTGCGCTCCGACCGGCAGTTCGCCATCCGCACCGCCTGGGCCACCGCGCTGGCCACGCTGGTCCTCGCCGTCCTCCTCAACCGCACCGCCTGGGCCGGTCCCGCGACCCTCGTCTACGGGCTCGCCCTGCTGGCCGCCGCGGTCCTCGGGGCCGACGGAGCCAAGAACCGCGTCGCCGCCAGCAGCTTCGGCTGGCGCCAGCCGCTGGCCGCGCTCATCGGCCTCGCCGCCGCCGTCGGCCCGCTGCTCGGCGCGGCCGGCTGGATGTTCAACGGCGCCGACGGCCCGCTCCAGCGCCGCGACCCCGTCCAGGTCCCGGCCTTCGTCGCCGAGGAGAGCGGCACCCGCGACCAGGCCCGCACCCTCGTCCTCGGCGCCACCTCGCCCGCCTCGCTCTCCTACAGCCTGGTCCGCGGCTCCGGCGGGCACCTCGGTGACGCCGAACTCGCCGCCCAGGCCGGCAGCGACCCCCGCCTCGACAAGGTCGTCTCCAGCCTCGTCGCCGGCTCCGGCGCCGACCAGACCGACCAGCTCGGCGGCTTCGCCATCCGCTACATCCTGGTCCGCGACGGCGCCCCCCAGCAGATGCGCAAGGTCCTCGACGCCACCCCCGGCCTCAGCCGCCTCAGCCAGCTCGACGGCAGCGCCCTGTGGCGCGTGGACCGCCAGGTCGCACGCGTCGTGATCGCCTCCGGCAAGCCGGGCGAGGCCCCGATCCCGGTCGCCTCCGGCCCCGTCGAGGCCCACACCAAGATCCCGGCCGGCGAGGCGGGGCGCGTCCTGCGCGTCGCCGACCGGGCCGCCCCCGGATGGCAGGCCACCCTCGACGGCAAGCCGCTCAAGGCCAAGACCGTCGACGGATGGGCGCAGGGCTTCGAACTCCCGGCCGCCGGCGGCCGCCTCGACCTCGTCCACGAGGACGCCCTCACCCGGACCGCCTGGCACTGGGCGCAGGGCCTGCTCGCGCTGGTGCTGATCGTCATGGCCCTGCCCGGTCGCAGCGCCCGCCTCGACGACGACCTGCCCGAGGACGAGGCCGCCGTCCCGGCCCGGTCCGGACCGGGCGAAGGCGGGGAGGGCCGCCGCGCCCGCCGCCTGCGCGCCGAGTCCGAAGCCGCGTCCGCCTCGGAGGCGGCCGCCGCCGAGACCGCCGCCGCGGTCGCCGCCGACCCGTACGCACAGATCCCGGCGCAGCCGGCGTACGGGGAGGAGACGTACGCGTACCAGGCGTACGGGGACCAGGACGGCTACGCCTACGGCCGGCAGGAGCCCCAGCCCCAGCCGCCCCAGCAGCCGCCGTACCCCCCGGCCCCGGGCTACGAGCAGTACCCCGCGCCGGAGCAGCCGTACGCGGACCAGCCCTACCAGGACCAGCCGTACGGGCAGCAGCCGCAGCAGCCCCAGCCGTACGAGCAGCCGTACCAGCAGCAGTACCCCCACCCGTACGACCCGTACGACACCTACGGACAGCACGACCCGCGTCCGGACGGGAGCCCCCAGCAGTGAAGCGCGCACCCCTGACGCTCGCCGCCGTGGCCGCGGCGCTCGCCGCCGTCACCGGCATCGCCTCCCTCACCGCGCCCGCCGACGGTGCCGCCGCGGCCACGGACGGCAAGGCCCCGGCCGCCGCGGCGCGCATGCCCGTGGAGCGGTCGCTGCTGGTGTGCCCGGCGCCCAGCTCCTCCGACATCGCCGAGACCCTGTACACGGCGATCACCCCGGGTGCGGCCGCCGCCGGCGGCCAGGGCTCGGCCCGGCTGCTGGGCGCCACCAAGGACGCCAAGCAGGTGCTGGAGCTCAAGGAGCCCGGCAAGCCCGTCGGCGCCAAGGCCTCCGGCGCCGAGGCGCCCGCGCTCACCGGGAGCGCCGACGGGTTCCTCGCCCCCGGCTGGACCGCGCAGCAGACCACGGTGGTCTCGGTCGGCCGCGCGCGCGGTGTGCTCGGCGTCAGCTGCACCGCGCCCGGCACCGACTTCTGGTTCCCCGGGGTGAGCACCGCCAAGGGGCGCGAGGACTACGTCCACCTCACCAACCCCGACGACACCGCGGCCGTGGTGGACATCAAGCTGTTCGGCCCGGACGGGGTCCTCAAGCCCGACCAGGGCACCAGCGAGAACATCCGCATCGACCCGAGGTCCAGCAAGGCCATCTCCCTCTCCTCGCTCGCCCCGGGCGCCCAGATCGCGGACGTCACCGCCCACGTGACCACCCGCGCGGGCCGGGTCGGCGCCACCGCGCAGGCCGCCGAGGAGGGCGTCGGCGCCGACTGGCTGCCCGCCTCCGTCGACCCGTCGGGCTCGCTGGTGCTGCCGGGGATCCCGGCGGACGCCACCTCCGTACGGCTGGTCGCCTTCGCGCCCGGCGACGAGGACGCCGACCTCAGCCTCCGGCTCGCCGGCCCGGGCGGCTCCATCAGCCCGGCGGGCAGCGAGCAGCTGCACATCAAGGCGGGCATGACCGCGAGCGCCGACCTCAAGGACGTGACCCGCGGAGAGCCGGGCTCGCTGCTGCTGACCCCCGCCGAGGGCAAGCGGGCGATCCCGGTCGTGGCCGCGGTACGCGTGGTCCGCGGCAGCGGCGCCAAGCAGGAGCTCGGCTTCGTCCAGGCCTCCGCCCCGGTGGGCACCCGGGCCACCGTCGCCGACAACCGGACCGAGGAGAACGCGACGGTGCTGTCCCTGACGGCGGCGGGCGGCACCGACGCGAAGGTCAAGGTGACGGCCTCGCCCGGCACCGAGGGCGGCGAGGCGGCCTCCCAGGAGGTCACCGTCAAGGCGGGCACCACCCAGACGGTGGCCGTGGCCCCGGCCGGCGGCAAGGGCGCGTACGCGCTGACGGTGGAGACCCTCTCCGGCGGCCCGGTCCACGCGGCCCGGATGCTCACCATCCCGCGCGACGGCATCCCGATGTTCACCGTGCAGACCCTGTCCGACGACCACTCGACGGTCTCGGTCCCCAAGGCGACCCAGGACCTCTCGGTCCTGACCGACTGACCCGCTCCGCCCGCCCCCGCTCCCGTCCCCGCGTCCGAGGCTCGACGCAGGGGGGCGGCGGCGGGGGCGCGTCAGTCCTGCCCGTACCTCGGGTCCACGGTCTCCGGGGACAGCCCCAGCAGCTCCGCCACCTGCTCCACCACGATCTCGTGGATCAGCAGCGCCCTCTCGTCCCGCGACTTCGCACGGATCTCCACGGGCCGGCGGAACACCACGATCCGGGCCGGCCGCCCGTCCAGCGGCTCCGACAGCGCGCCCAGCGGCACCGCCTCGTCGTTCCAGCCGGCGTCCGGCCCGCCCGGAGGGCCCGGCACGTCCCCGACCAGGAACTCCACCTCGGCCAGCTGCGGCCAGTGCCGCTCCAGCCGCTCCACGGAATCCCGTACGAGGTCGCCGAAGAGCTCGGCCCGGCTCGCCGACAGCGGCACCTGCGGGGGCGCCACGGGCCCGCGCATCCCGCGCCCGTGCCGGTCGCGGCGGCGCACCCGCGGCTCGGCGGGGGGCCCGGCGGCGGGGTCGGCGGGGAGGGGAGGCAGCTGGCTGTCCGTCACCCCCGCAGCGTAGCCCGCGGCGGCATCCGCGCTCCGGCCCTCGCCCCGGCCACGGTCCGATGTCGTACGCGGAACGATTCGGCCAAGGTTCGGCGGCTTTCCGGACTCCGCGCACCGGACCCGGGCACGACCCGTACCCCACCGGGACGACGACACGGGGGAGTGACCTGCGGGAGAGTCGTCGCGGCCCGGTCAAGAGTGCGGTACCGTCCAACGTCGTGAGCCTTGTACGTCGCTGTTCGCGCACCGCGTGCGGCCGCCCTGCCGTCGCGACACTGACGTACGTCTACGCCGATTCGACCGCAGTTCTCGGCCCGCTCGCCACCTATGCCGAACCCCACTGCTATGACCTGTGCGCCGAGCACTCGGAGCGCCTGACGGCCCCGCGCGGCTGGGACGTCGTACGCCTCACCGACGGCTCCGCGCCCTCCCGCCCCACCGGCGACGACCTCGAAGCCCTGGCCAACGCCGTGCGCGAGGCGGCCCGTCCGCCGGACCGCGCGGCCGAGGCCGGCGGCGCCCGGCCCACCGCCCCGGCCACGGGCGAGACACGTCGCGGACACCTGCGCGTACTGCGTTCGCCCGACTCCTGACACTCTGATCGTCTGAAAAGCCGCTCTCCGCACCAGGTAGGTTTGCTCCACCGCACAGAACCTCAGGAGGGCAGGCAGTGGCCGCAGATCTTTCGAACATCGTCAAGGCATACGACGTACGAGGCGTCGTACCGGACGAGTGGGACGAGCCCCTGGCCGAGCTCTTCGGTGCCGCGTTCGTCGAGGTCACCGGAGCCACGGCCATCGTCGTCGGCCACGACATGCGCCCCTCCTCGCCGGGCCTGTCGGGCGCCTTCGCCCGCGGCGCCGCCGCCCGCGGCGTCGACGTCACCCTGATCGGACTGTGCTCCACCGACCAGCTGTACTACGCCTCCGGCAAGCTGGACCTGCCCGGCGCGATGTTCACCGCCTCGCACAACCCGGCCCAGTACAACGGCATCAAGCTCTGCCGCGCGGGCGCCGCCCCGGTCGGCCAGGACACCGGCCTCTCCACCATCCGCGAGCTCGCCGAGAAGTGGACCGACGAGGGCGCCCCGGCGATCCCCGCCGGCACCGTCCCGGGCACCATCACGGAGCAGGACACCCTCGTCGGGTACGCCGAGCACCTCAAGGGCCTGGTGGACCTCACCGCCATCCGCCCGCTGAAGGTCGTCGTCGACGCGGGCAACGGCATGGGCGGCCACACCGTCCCCACCGTCTTCGAGGGCCTCCCGCTGGACCTCGTACCCATGTACTTCGAGCTGGACGGGACCTTCCCGAACCACGAGGCCAACCCCCTCGACCCGAAGAACATCGTGGACCTCCAGGCCCGCGTGAAGGCCGAGGGCGCCGACCTCGGCCTCGCCTTCGACGGCGACGCCGACCGCTGCTTCGTCGTCGACGAGCGCGGCGAGGGCGTCTCCCCGTCCGCCATCACCGCCCTGGTCGCGGCCCGCGAGCTGGCCCGCAACGGCGGCAGCGGCACCGTGATCCACAACCTGATCACCTCCTGGTCCGTCCCGGAGGTCGTCAAGGAGAACGGCGGCACCCCGGTCCGCACCCGCGTCGGCCACTCCTTCATCAAGGAGGAGATGGCCAAGTCCGGCGCCATCTTCGGCGGCGAGCACTCCGCGCACTACTACTTCAAGGACTTCTGGAACGCGGACACCGGCATGCTCGCCGCGCTCCACGTCCTGGCGGCCCTCGGCGGCCAGGACGGCACCCTGTCCGACCTGGTCTCCTCCTACGACCGCTACGTCGGCTCGGGCGAGATCAACTCCACCGTCGCCGACCAGGCCGGCCGGACCGCCCTGGTCAAGGAGACGTACGGCTACCAGGACGGCGTCACCGTCGACGAGCTCGACGGCCTGACGGTGACCACCGCCGACTGGTGGTTCAACCTGCGCCCCTCGAACACCGAGCCGCTGCTGCGCCTCAACGTCGAGGCCCGCGACCAGGCGACCCTCGACAAGATCCGCGACGAGGTCCTCGCCCTCGTCCGCGCCTGACACAACCCCGGCGGGGCCCCTCCGGCCCCGCCGGGCGCAATCCGGCTGCGCGGGCCAGAACCTGCCCTGCCGGGAGTCCGGCGGCGCAGGCCAAACCGGCCCCGCCGGGCGCAATCCGGCGGCATCAGCCAGATCCAGCCCCGCCGGCGTTCGAGGCGCGGGGTCCGGGGCGGAGCCCCGGTACCCGGCGGAGCCGGGATCTCCCGCGGCGCACCCGCACCCGCGGCCACGGCACGCCGCCCGCCGGCGCCACCCCGGAACCCATCGCACCACACCGGAGGTGACACGGCGGTACGCTGACCTCGCCCGATCCACATCCCCGAAGGGAACCCGCCCCATGCCGCTCGAAGCCGGCCTCCTGGAGATCCTCGCCTGCCCCGCCTGCCACTCGCCCCTTGAGGACAAGTCGGCCGACGAGACCGCACCCGAGCTGATCTGCACCGGCACCGCGGACTGCGGGCTCGCCTACCCGGTCCGCGACGGCATCCCGGTCCTCCTCGTGGACGAGGCCCGCCGCCCCGCGTAGCCGACCCGGGCGCGCCCGAACCAGCCGCGCCCGACCCGGCCGCGCCCGAACCAGCCCGCGCCCGAACCAGCCGCGCAGACCGCCCACGCCGTCCACACCGCCGGAGGCCGCCATGCTCGACGAGTCGCTCCTCGACGCACCGGAGGACCTGGCCCGCGCCGACCGCCGCGGCCTGCTCCGCGGCGCCGCCGAGGCCGGGGCCAGAGTCCGCACCGCCGCCCGGCACGCCGCCGAGGCCGGCCTCGGGGACCTGCGCCCCGACGGCCGCCCCCGCGCCGTGCTCATCGCCGGCCCCGGCACCGCCGCCACCGGCGTCGCCGACCTGCTGGGCGCCCTCGCGGGAGCCTCCGCCCCCGTCACCCGGCTGCGCCCCACCGGTGTCGCGCAAGCCGCCGGGGCACTGCGCTGGGCGCTGCCCGGCTGGGCCGGCCCCGTGGACCTGCTGCTCATCGCCACCACCGACGGCACCGAGCCCGGCCTCGCCGTCCTCGCCGAGCAGGCCTACCGGCGCGGCTGCACGGTCGTCGCCGTCGCGCCCGAGCGCTCGCCCCTGAGCGAGGCCGTGGACGGCGCGCACGGGCTCCTCGTACCGATGGCCAAGGCCCCGTACCAGGAGTACGACGAGTCCGCCGCGGCCGGACCCGGCGCGCTGTGGGCGCTGCTGACCCCGCTGCTGGTCCTCCTCGACAAGGTCGGCCTGATCACCGCGGCCCCCGGCACCCTGCAACTCGTCGCCGACCGGCTCGACCGCACCGCCGAGCGCTGCGGCCCCGCCATCGCCACGTACTCCAACCCCGCCAAGACCCTCGCCTCCGAGCTCGCCGACTCCCTCCCGCTCATCTGGAGCGAGGGCGCAGCCGCGGGCCCGGCCGGCCGCCGCTTCGCCGCCACCCTCGCCGAACTCGCCGGCCGCCCCGCGCTCGCCTCCGAGCTCCCCGAGGCGCTGCCCGCCCACGGGGTCCTGCTCGCCGGGTCCTTCGCCGCGGGCGCCGACCCCGACGACTTCTTCCGCGACCGCGTCGAGGAGCCCCAGGCCCTGCGCGCCCGCGTCGTCCTGCTGCGCGACCGGCCGGCCGGCGGCCTGACCGCCGCCCCCGCCGCCCGCGAGCTCGCCCTCAGCCACGACACGGCCATCAGCGAGCTCGAACCCGAGGAGGGCACGGAGCTCGAACAGCTCGCCGAACTCCTCGCCGTCACCGACTTCGCCACCGCCTACCTGGCGCTGGCTTCCAGGGGACACAGCTGAGGCACCCACCCGTGCCCGCCCCGCTTCCAGCTCCAGATCCAGGAAGACCACGATGGACCGCCTGACGAACACGATCCGCCCCTACGCCTGGGGATCCACCACCGCGATCCCGGCCCTCCTCGGCGTCGAGCCCACGGGTGAGCCCCAGGCCGAGATGTGGATGGGCGCCCACCCCGGCGCGCCCTCCCGCCTCGAACGCGGGGCCGGGACGAGCACCCTCGCGGACGCCATCGCGGCCGACCCCGAGGGCGAGCTCGGAGCGGCCGCCGTCGCCAAGTTCGGCCCCAGGCTGCCCTTCCTCCTCAAGCTCCTCGCCGCCGGCGCCCCGCTCTCCCTCCAGGTCCACCCCGACCTGGCCCAGGCCGAGGCCGGCTTCGCCGACGAGGAGAGCCGGGGCGTCCCGATCGACGCGGGCCACCGCAACTACAAGGACGCCAACCACAAGCCCGAACTGATCTGCGCGCTCACGCCCTTCGACGGCCTGTGCGGCTTCCGCCGGCCGCTGGAGGCCGCCGAACTGCTCGAAGGCCTCGGCGTCGACTCCCTCAAGCCGTACGCCGACCTGCTGCGCGCCCACCCCGAAGAGGCGGCGCTGCGCGAGGTGCTCACCGCCGTACTGACTGCGGACCGCGCCGAGATGGCCCGTACGGTCACCGAGGCCGCGGCCGCCGCCGAACGGCTCGGCGGCCCGTACGCGCCGTACGCGGGGCTCGTCCACGACTACCCCGGCGACCCGGGCGTGATCGCCGCCATGCTGCTCAACCACGTCCGGCTCCAGCCCGGCGAGGCCATGTTCCTCGGCGCCGGCATCCCGCACGCCTACATCGACGGCCTCGGCGTCGAGCTCATGGCCAACTCCGACAACGTGCTGCGCTGCGGGCTCACCCCCAAGCACGTCGACGTGCCGGAGCTGCTCAAGGTCGTCATCTTCGAGCCCAGCGAGCCCGGCATCCTGCGTCCCGAGGGCGGCGGCGAGGAGGTCTACGAGACCCCCATCGACGAATTCCGGCTCTCCCGCTTCGTCCTGGCCCCCGGCGGCGCCCCCCAGACGCTCCCGGACGCGGCCCCGCAGATCCTGCTGTGCACCGCCGGATCCCCCAAGGCGGGCGAACTGACCCTGGTGCCGGGCGAGTCGGTGTTCGTACCGGCGGGCGAAACGGCCGAACTGTCGGGAACCGGCGTCGTCTTCCGTGCCACCGTGGTGGTCTGACGTAGCGTCCGTACCGGCGGCTGCAACAATGTGCGGCCGGTAGTCAGTGGCTAGGAAGGACACCCCGCATCCATGAGCGCGTCGGGCGGTACCAAGGCGATCGTGGCGGCACTCGCCGCCAACCTCGCCATCGCTGTAGCCAAATTCGTGGCATTCCTCTTCAGCGGCTCCTCGTCGATGCTCGCGGAAAGCGTCCACTCGCTGGCCGATTCGGGGAACCAGGGGCTGCTGCTCCTCGGCGGCAAGAAGGCACAGCGAGAGGCGACACCGCAGCACCCCTTCGGGTACGGGCGTGAGCGCTACATCTACGCCTTCCTCGTCTCCATCGTGCTGTTCTCGGTCGGTGGCATGTTCGCGATCTACGAGGGCTACGCCAAGATCAAGGACCCGCACGAGATCGAGCACTGGTACTGGCCGGTGGGCGTCCTCGTCTTCGCGATCATCGCGGAGTCCTTCTCCTTCCGCACGGCGATCAAGGAGTCGAACGAGATCCGCGGCTCGCTGTCGTGGGGCCAGTTCATCAAGCGGGCCAAGGCCCCCGAGCTGCCCGTGGTCCTGCTGGAGGACCTCGGCGCGCTCGTCGGCCTGGTCCTGGCCCTCGGCGGCGTCGGCATCGCCCTGCTGACCGGCGACGGCGTGTGGGACGGCATCGGCACCCTGTGCATCGGCGTCCTGCTGATCGCCATCGCGATCATCCTGGCCGCGGAGACCAAGTCCCTGCTGCTCGGCGAGGCCGCGGGCACCGACGAGGTCGAGAAGATCAAGGCCGCGGTCGTCGACGGGGACACCGTCACCGGCGTGATCCACATGCGCACCCTGCACCTCGGCCCCGAGGAACTGCTGGTCGCCGCCAAGATCGCCGTCCAGCACGACGACACCGCGACCGAGGTGGCGAACGCCATCAACGCCGCCGAGGCCCGCATCCGCGAGGCCGTCCCGATCGCCCGGGTCATCTACCTGGAGCCGGACATCTACGACGCCACCCGCGCGGCGGGCAAGGCCTGACGGCGGCACCGCGCCAGGGCGCTACGGCGCCAGGGCGCAACGGCGCAAGCCGAAGGCCCCCGCAGCACTCGCTGCGGGGGCCTTCGCCATGTCTCGTACGGTCGTACCTTCGTACCGCTGTCAGAGGGGCTAGGACTGCGCCGCCGGGGCCTGGGGGGCCTCGGACGCCTCCGGGGCCGCCGGAGCGCCCTGAGCGGCCTCCGTCCCCGTCTCCACCGGAGCTCCGGCCTCCTGCGCCGCGGCCGCATCGGCGGCGGCCTTGGCGGCAGCCGCCTTCGCGGCCTTCGCCGCGGCCTTGGCGGCGACCCGCTCGTCACCCCGCTTGCGCGCCTTGCGCGCCACGTACGCGAGCGCACCGCCCATGACGAGGATCACCGCGCCGGCCAGCTGCGCCCACAGGGCGAGCATGGCCATCGGCAGCGCGACGACCTTCCAGGCCACGTTGCCGGCCGGTACGGGGCCGTTGTTCGCGAACTGGGAGCCGTCGGAGTTGAGCCGGTTGTCGGCCATCAGGAACAGCTGTCCCTTGGGGACCGTCACGTCGAAGACCACAGTGGACGGGTACTTCCACTCCTCCAGGTAGGCCTCGTCGTACGGCTTGCCGTTGAGGAGCAGGTTCTGCGCGGTGCGCTTGCCCATCTTGTACTGGATCTGGTCGCCACCGACCGCGACGACCCGGTTCATCTGGTACTTCTCCGGGGACCACGGCACCTTCGCGAGGACGATGTCCCCGCGCTTGAGCTTGCCCTTGCCCACCGGCTCCAGGTAGATCGTCTCGCCGTTCTTGTACGTAGGCGCCATCGTGAAGCCGACGTGCTTGCTCTCGGTGTAGCGGACCGGCGGGGCCACAGCCTTCGCCACCGTCACACCCACGAGCAAGACCGCTCCGAGCACCAGCAGGACGATCGCCGCGATCCCGCGTCTGCGTCCTGACCTGTGTTCCATTTCGTCCCTTCCGATGTACCTGCCTTGCATCGTAGGTCGATCTCCGCCCCGTCATTGCCGCCGGGCCCCGCTCCGGCCGTCCCCACGGGTTTCGATTCGGACACGGTCGACGCCTCCCGGACCCTCCCGAAGGGCGGACGACGACGGGTCCCGCACCGGTGAGGCACGGGACCCGACGGGTCAGGACCGGTACGCGGGGGGCCTTCCGGCCCCACCGCCGGACCTCTTCGGTCTACTGGATCTCGCGCAGGACCTCCAGGATCGCCCGCTCGTCCGGTGCGGCCTGCAGCCGGTCCCGGAAGCCGGTGTCCATGAGCTTGCGCGAGAGCAGCGCCAGGATCCGCAGGTGCTCGTCGCCCGCCGCGGCCTCCGGCACCGAGATCATGAAGATCAGCCGGGCCTTCGTCCCGTCCAGGGCGCCCCACTCGATGCCCTCGTCGGAGCGGGCGAAGCCCACGGTCGGGCGGGACACCGCGTCCGTCTTGGCGTGCGGGATCGCGATCGACTCGCCGAGGCCGGTCGTGCCCTGCGCCTCCCGGGCGAGGGCGACCCGTACGAGCTCGTCCACGTCCCGGACGTTGCCGGTGCCGGCCAGCATCTGCGCCATCTCGCGGATCGCCGCCTCCTTGGAGTCCGAGGCCAGCTCGGTCTTCACGGTCTGCGCGGTCAGGTACCCGGACAGCACCTCCGGATCCCCGGAGGGAGCGGCGGCCGGGGCGGCGGCCGCGGCCGGAGCCGCCTGGGCGGCCGCCGCGGTACCGGCGGCGCCACCGGCCGCGGCACCGGCCCCGGCGAGCACGGGCTCGCGTACCGGGGCGTCCGGCACGGCGGGAGCCGCCGTGCCGTTCCTGCGCAGCTTGATCTCGATGAGCGCGTTGGTGGTGAGCGCCGTGACGGCCACACCGATCGCCATGGCGACGAAGAACATCGCGACCCCGCTGATCGCGCCGAACAGCGCCACGATCGGACCGCCGTGCGGTACGGAGTTCTCGACCCCGGCGAGGCCCGCGACGGCGCCGGCCACGGCGCCGCCGAGCATGTTCGCCGGGATGACCTGGGCCGGCCGGGCGGCGGCGAACGGAATGGCACCTTCGGAGATGCCGAAGAAGCCCATGAACAGCGCGGCGATGCCGGTCTCCCGCTCCTGCTCGCTGTACAGCTTGCGGCGCAGCAGCGTGGCCAGGCCCTGGCCGAGGGGCATGACCGGGATGGCCGCGGCGGCCATGCCCATCACGTGGTTGTTGGTGCCGATGAGGCCCACGGCGACGAGGAACGCGGTCTTGTTGACCGGACCGCCCATGTCGAAGGCGATCATCAGGCCGATGATGGCGCCGAGCACGATCGCGCTGGAGCCGGTCATCCCGTTCAGCCAGCTGGTCAGGTGCGTGAAGACCCAGGAGATGGGCTGGCCGATGACGTAGATGTAGAAGAGGCCGAGCGCCAAGGTCGACAACACCGGGATCACGATGATCGGCATGATCGGCATGACGAACTTCGGGACCTTGACCTTCTTGATCCAGATCACCAGATAGCCGGCGAGGAAGCCCGTCGCGATGGCGCCGAGGAAGCCGGCGTTCGCATCCGCCCCGTAGATGCTGACGGCGTCCGCTGCCAGGAAACCGCCGATCATGCCGGGCACCAGCGCGGGCCGGTCACCGAGCGCGTAGGCGATGTACCCGGAGAAGATCGGCAGCATCAGCTTGAAGCCGAGCCCGCCGAGGGAATTGACGTAGAACCAGAACGAGTCCTTGTCGAACTCGATGCCCTTCGGCGTGGTGTGCCCGCCGAGCGCGATGGACACGGCCAGCAGCAGACCGCCGACCACCACGAACGGGATCATGTACGAGACGCCGTTCATCAGCGCCTTGTAGGCCTGGCTGCGCTCCCTGCCGCCGCCGGCGCCCCCGCCGCCGCCCGCGGCGGCGGCCGTACCGGCCTGCACGGGCGCGCTCTGCGCGCGCTCGATCAGCTCCTCCGGCTTGTGGATGCCGTCCGCGACGCCCGTGGCCAGGACCCGCTTGCCGGCGAAGCGCTCGCGGTCGACTTCCTTGTCGGCGGCGATGATGACCGCGTCCGCCTCCCTGACATCGTTGTCAGTGAGCACGTTCTCGGCCCCGATGGAGCCCTGCGTCTCCACCTTCATCCCGACCCCGAGCCGGTCGGCGGCCTGCTGGAGCTTCTCCGCGGCCATGTAGGTGTGCGCGATGCCCGTGGGACACGCGGTTACGGCGACCAGCTTCACGGGCTTGTCCCCGCTCGTGCTTCCGCCACCGGGAGGGTCTGCCGGACTCGTCACTGGAATCTCCTCACGCCTTCGTCCTGCGGGATCGCGCATTCGACCCGATCCAACGGCATCCTGCTACACGTAAGCGGTGGATCAAAAGTCCGAAAGGCCCTGATGTGTGCCGCTGGACGGCCTGACTTCGAGATGCGACTTGCCCTTCCGCCGACTGGGGCACGCTCCGCCGATCGGTGTAGATTCGTCATCAGTGTCAGGCGTCGCTGCTGATGGCGGTCGGGCGGTCCTCGTGACCGGCCGAGGGGAGAGAGGGCCCCCGACGGACTGAGCGCGTGGTGCAGGATCGCCCGGGCAGACTTCGCCGGGGCCCATGCACGGCTCAGCCGTACCCACCCTCTCGAACCATGAGGAGCAGCACCCATGGACTTCAAGGTCGCAGACCTTAGCCTTGCCGCCTTCGGCCGCAAGGAGATCACCCTGGCCGAGCACGAGATGCCGGGCCTGATGTCGATCCGCCGGGAGTACGCGGCCGCGCAGCCCCTGGCCGGCGCCCGCATCACCGGCTCCCTGCACATGACCGTGCAGACCGCCGTCCTCATCGAGACGCTCGTCGCCCTCGGCGCCGACGTCCGCTGGGCCTCCTGCAACATCTTCTCCACCCAGGACCACGCGGCCGCCGCCATCGCCGTCGGCCCGAACGGCACCGCGGACAACCCGCAGGGCGTTCCCGTCTTCGCCTGGAAGGGCGAGACGCTGGAGGAGTACTGGTGGTGCACGGAGCAGGCGCTGACCTGGCCGAACACCCCCACCGGCGGCCCGAACATGATCCTCGACGACGGTGGCGACGCCACCCTCCTCGTCCACAAGGGCGTCGAGTTCGAGAAGGTCGGCTCGGCCCCGGACCCCTCCACGGCGGACTCCGAGGAGTACGGCCACATCCTCACGCTGCTGAACCGCACCCTCGGTGAGACCCCGCAGAAGTGGACGCAGCTCGCGTCCGAGATCCGCGGCGTGACCGAGGAGACCACCACCGGTGTCCACCGCCTCTACGAGATGATGGACGAGGGCTCGCTGCTCTTCCCGGCGATCAACGTGAACGACGCCGTCACCAAGTCGAAGTTCGACAACAAGTACGGCTGCCGCCACTCCCTGATCGACGGCATCAACCGCGCCACCGACGTCCTCATCGGCGGCAAGGTCGCGGTCGTCTGCGGCTACGGCGACGTCGGCAAGGGCTGCGCCGAGTCCCTCCGCGGCCAGGGCGCGCGCGTCATCGTCACCGAGATCGACCCGATCTGCGCCCTCCAGGCGGCGATGGACGGCTACCAGGTCGCCACGCTCCAGGACGTCGTCGAGACCGCCGACATCTTCATCACCACGACCGGCAACAAGGACATCATCATGGCCGCCGACATGGCCAAGATGAAGCACCAGGCCATCGTGGGCAACATCGGCCACTTCGACAACGAGATCGACATGGCCGGCCTCGCCAAGATCGAGGGCATCGTCAAGGACGAGGTCAAGCCCCAGGTCCACACCTGGAAGTTCCCCGACGGCAAGGTCCTCATCGTCCTCTCCGAGGGCCGCCTGCTGAACCTCGGCAACGCGACCGGCCACCCGTCCTTCGTGATGTCGAACTCCTTCGCGGACCAGACCCTGGCCCAGATCGAGCTCTTCACGAAGCCGTCCGAATACCCGACCGACGTCTACGTGCTCCCCAAGCACCTCGACGAGAAGGTCGCCCGCCTGCACCTCGACGCGCTGGGCGTCAAGCTCACCACCCTGCGCCCGGAGCAGGCCGACTACATCGGCGTCAAGGTCGAGGGCCCGTACAAGCCGGACCACTACCGCTACTGATCCCCGAGGATCCACAGCGCTGAGCCAGGCCCCCGGCACCTGCCGGGGGCCTGCCCCGTAAGCACGCACGCAAGGACCGGACCCCATGCCCCGCGGCCGCTACTCGCTCCACGACCCGCACGACCACACCCCCCTCGGCGAAGAGCACTTCCACTGCGCCCCGGGCCCGAGCGGCTGGCGCTACGTCTCCCAGCTGACCGCCCCGAACGGCGACCACCGCGGCTCAGTCGACCTGGCCGTCGACGAACTCGGCCGCCCCATCCGCCTGGAACTCAACGCGTCGAGCTGGCAGGTCCGCGGCGCCGCCATCGACGGCGTCACCTGGGTACGCACCGACCCCGCCGGCACCGAGGCCACCGAGGGCAACGTCCAGGCCCCGGGCTTCACCGGCACCTCGCCGGCCTTCCTCGTCGCCACGGCGCGGCTGCTCCGCCTGACCCCGGGCGCCCCCGCCACCCGCGTCCGGCTCGTCGCCCTCACCGAACCCGTGCTGGCCCCCCGCACCGTCGACCAGGCCTGGGCCCTGCTGCGCCGCGAGGAGCACCCCACCGACAGCGGCCCGCTCGTGGTGGACGAGTACCAGGTCAGCGCACTGGACACGGGCGAGGTCCACACCGTCCACCTCGCCGGGGACGTGGTCCTCTCGGCCCCGGGCATCGAGCTCGAACACCTGGAGACCCCGCCGTCCTCCTTCGAGGACGGGGCCGTCTAGGCGCGTCTAGGCGGGCGGAGCGAAACCCGTCCCGCGCGCGGGCGGCTCCACGGGCGCCACGTACACCGGAGCCGCCGGGGCGACGGGAGCGACGGGTACCGCCGCCGGGGCGACGGCGGGCATCGCGGGCATCCCCCCGTACGCGGGGTTCGCCGCGGGGGCGCCCGCACCGGCCGCACCGGCGGTACGGGCGAAGGCCCGGGCCGCGTCGCGCGACTGCCGCTCGTGCACGACCGCCATCAGGAACGCGGCCGCCGGCACCCCGGCCGGCGCCGGCGCCCCCGTACGCGCCACCACATCGTCCGCGAGCCGCGCCGCCATCGCCGCGCCCACCTGCGGATCCAGCTGGTTCATCCGCGTCAGGTACTGCCGTACCGCCAGCCACAGCCCGTCCGGCACCGCCGACAGGTCCAGCCCGGCGAACCGCCCGGCCAGCCACGGAGGC
Source organism: Streptomyces sp. NPDC051183 (assembly GCF_040682455.1). Lineage (NCBI taxonomy): Bacteria > Bacillati > Actinomycetota > Actinomycetes > Kitasatosporales > Streptomycetaceae > Streptomyces > Streptomyces sp. NPDC051183. The sequence continues at coordinate 2,084 of NZ_JBFBBA010000002.1, read as the reverse complement.
GGAGGCGGAACCGGCATCACCCGCGCCCCGGGCACCCGCTCCCGTATGACGAGGGTCCCCGCGAAGACGTCCCCGAGCCGCCGCCCGCGCGCCGAGACCAGCGAGGCGATGCAGGCCACGGCACCGAACGTACCCAGCAGCTCGACCGCTCCCATGGCCCCGCGCACCAGCGCATGCCGGAACCGGATCGGCCCGCCGTCGTCCCGCACCACCCGCAGTCCGCAGGCGAGCTTGCCCAGCGACCGCCCGTGGCTCAGGGTCTCCACCGCGATCGGTACGCCGACGAGCACCAGGACGAACATCGCCACCTGCACCGCCGCGCGCGCGGCGCCGTCCAGCGAGGCGACGGCGAAGGTCAGCCCGATCGAGACGAGCAGGTACCCGGTGAGGTACACGGCCAGGTCGAGCAGCACCGCCAGGGCCCGGCTCGGCAGCCTCGCCGGCCGCAGCCCCAGGACGACCGCGTCCCCCGTCACCAGATCGCTCACCGATGCACACCCTTCACGTGACCTGACCCGCCCCTTTGGCATCCAGTCTGCCAAGCTGACCACAGAAGAAGCAGGAAAAATCAGGGGACCGGCAGCGGACCAGGGGCAGGGGAGCGCCAACCACATGGATCTCGACGTCTTCGTGGCGGCCCACCGGGCGGAATGGGACCGGCTGGAGCAGCTCCTGGGCCGCGGCCGCAAGCTCACGGGAGCCGAGGCCGACGAACTCGTCGCGCTCTACCAGCGGACCTCCACCCACCTCTCCCTCATCCAGTCGAGCACCCCCGACCCGATGCTCACGGGCCGCCTGACCCAGCTCGTCGCCCGCGCCCGCGCCACGGTGACGGGCGTCCGCCGGGGCGGCTGGCGCGACGCGGCCCGGTTCTTCACCGCCGGCTTCCCGGCGGCCGTGTACCGAAGCCGGCGCTGGTGGATACCGACCGCGCTGCTCTCCACGGCGATAGGCGTGCTCATCGGCTGGTGGATCGCCACCCACCCCGAGGTCCAGGGTGCCATCGCGGCCCCCGAGGACCTGAAGGCGATGACGAAGCCCGGTGGTGAGTACGAGACGTACTACTCCAGCCACCCGGCAGCCTCCTTCGCCGCCCAGGTCTGGACGAACAACGCCCAGGCCGCCGCGATGTGCCTGGTGCTGGGCGCCTTCCTGGGGCTGCCGGTGCTCTGGATCCTGTTCCTGAACATGGTCAACCTCGGTGTCGGCATCGGCCTGATGGCCTCCGCCGACCGCCTCGACGTCTTCCTCGGCCTGATCCTCCCGCACGGCCTCCTCGAACTGACGGCCGTCTTCGTCGCGGCGGGTACGGGCCTGCGCCTGGGCTGGACGGTCATCGACCCCGGCCCCCGCACCCGCCGCGCGGCCCTGGCGGAACAAGGCCGCGCCGCCCTCGGCATGGCCATCGGCCTGGCGGCGGTCCTCTTCGTCTCCGGCCTGATCGAAGGCTTCGTCACCCCCTCCGGCCTGCCGACCTGGGCCCGCATCGCCATCGGCGTCGCCGCCGAGGCCGCCTTCCTGCTCTACGTCTACGTCCTGGGCGGCCGCGCCTCCCGCGAGGGCGAGGTCGGCGACGTCGAGGCGGCGGACCGTACGGCGGCCCTGCCGACCGCGGCTTGATGTGCGTACAAGCCTGCTGAGCTGCTAGTCTCCTCGTCGTCCCGCGAAGACTGTTGACACGGTCGCAGCGGGGAGGTAGATTCGAACGGTTGCCTCGAACTGGACAAGTTCGGCAGCGATGGTTTAAAGTCTCTCTCGCCCCAGGAATTGAATTCCAATTGGGCACACTCGACTCTTCATTCAAGAATTCGAAGCCGGGAAATCCGGTGGAAAACTTCTGATAGAGTCGGACTCGCCGGAAAGGGAAACGCGAAAGCGGAAACCCGGAAAGCGAAACCCGCTTCGACCGGGAATCGGACACGAAAGAGTCTGATAGAGTCGGAAACGCAAGAACGAAGGAAGCGCCCGGAGGAAAGCCCGAGAGGGTCGGTACGAAGGAAGCGTCCGTTCCTTGAGAACTCAACAGCGTGCCAAAAATCAACGCCAGAAGTTGATACCCCGTCCACTTCGGTGGATGAGGTTCC